>DOJA01000293.1:0-2092 GCA_003511945.1 Phycisphaerales bacterium
CCCCCCCGGACAAGTCCCCCCGGACAAATCCCCCCGGGACAAATCCCCCCAAGGAGGCCACACCGTGAAGCGTTCTCTTCGGATAGCCGCCCTGTCGGCGACGGCGGCGTTGTCGTCGTTCATCGCGTTCCCTGCCGGCGCGGGCTCCCGCACCGACGCCCCCACTGTCGGGTCAGGCCCGGGCATCGCCTCGTTCCTCAAGATCCGCACTCCCGGCGGGATCGAGATGACCTCCGACGGCTCCGTCTACTTCCTCGACTTCCCCGACGGGGTCACTCAGCTGTACCGGCGCGCCCCGGGCGACCCGATCAACGCCCAGGGCAAGCGCCTGACCGACTTCAAGGACGGCGTGGGCGGGTTCCAGGTCTCGCCCGACGAGAAGCACCTCGTGTTCGCCGCCGCCCCGGGGGGCAACGAGCAGTTCGACCTGTATCACCTCAACCCCGCGACCGACGAGATCAAGCCCCTGCTGGTGAACTCCGATGTGGCCTACGGCTTTGACACATGGCTGCGTGATTCCTCGGGATTCCTGTACCGCGCCAACGATCAGTCACCACGCGACTTCTTCCTGTACCACTTCGACCTGAAGACCGGCAAGAGCACGAACATCCTCTCCAAGCCCGGGTCGTGGTCGGCGTCGGATGTGACCATCGACGGGAAGCGGGCGCTGGTGGGCGAGTTCAGGTCGATTTCTGACAGCCGCGCGTACGAGCTCGACCTGACCACCGGCGCGCTGACGGACATCTCGGCGACACCCCCCTCGGAGCCCACTTCCAACAACGCCGGCGGCTACCTGGGCAACGACTCGATCGTCTCCCTCGTCTCGGACAAGGGCAACGGGATCAACACGCTGTTCCTCCGCGACCGCAAGCCCGACGGCTCGTGGGGCGAGCTGCGCGAGCCGCTGCCGCACCTGAGCAAGTTCGAGATCGGCGGGGCCGCCACCAACAACGAGCGGACGCTCGGTTCGGTCACGCACAATGTCGACGGGTACGGGATGCTCACCCTCGTCACCCTGCCCGACTTCAAGCCCCTGCCGACCCCGGAGATCGAGAAGGGCCTCGTGGGCGTGGCGGACATCCAGGGACGCACGCTGCTGTTCACCAACTCCAACGCGCGCAAGCCCGGGATCGTCTTCGCCTACGACATCCCCGCCGACCCGACCAAGACCGGCCCCGCCCCCCGCGCCATCACCGCCCGCATGGACCGCGAGCCCATCGACCTGACCGCCTTCCGCCTGCCCGAACTCATCAAGTACAAGTCGTTCGACGGCGTCGAGATCCCCGCGTTCCTCTACCTGCCCGAGGGCGCCAAGAAGGGCAAGCCCATCCCCTTCGTCATCAACTTCCACGGCGGACCCGAGGGCCAGTCCCGCCCCGGGTTCAGCACCACCGTGCAGTACCTCGTCAGCCAGGGCTACGGCGTGATGATGCCCAATGTCCGCGGGTCCACGGGCTACGGGCGCGACTTCCACATGATGGACAACTACACCAAGCGCTGGGACTCCGTCCGCGACGGGTCCGAGGCCGCCCGCTGGCTCGTCAAGGAGGGCTACTCCGCCCCCGGCAAGATCGCGGCGTACGGCGGGTCGTACGGCGGGTTCATGGCCGTCGCCACCGTCATCGACGGCGCCGATGTCTTCGGGGCCTCGGTCAATGTCGTCGGGGTCGTCAACTTCATCACCTTCCTTGAGCAGACCAAGGGCTACCGCCAGAAGCTCCGCGAGGCGGAGTACGGCCCGCTCTCGGACCCCGAGTTCCTCAAGTCCGTCTCGCCCCTCAACCGCATCGACGAGATCAAGGTGCCCATGCTCATCGCCCACGGGCTGAACGACCCGCGGGTCCCCATCGGCGAGGCGCTCCAGCTCGATGTCGGGCTCAAGCTCCGCGGCCACAGCCCCGAACTGCTCGTCTTCCCCGACGAGGGCCACGGCTTCGCCAAGCTCGAGAACCGCATCCTCTTCTCCGAGCAGATGGTCCGCTTCCTCGACAAGCACCTCAAGGGCCTCGAGCCCGCCAAGCCCTGAACGACCCGCGAAGAATGACCTCGCCTCCTCGGTGGGACAGGCACCCCGCCTGTCTCTTGGTGGGAC
>DOJA01000293.1:2334-5760 GCA_003511945.1 Phycisphaerales bacterium
CCTGTCTCTTGGTGGGACAGGCGGCCCGCCTGTCTCGTGGTGGGACGGGCGGCCCGCCCGTCACTCCGGTCCCCCTGCGCGTCGTTCCGTGAGCGGGTCCAGGCGGACCTGACTGCACCGACCTTCCCCGCCCCCGCGCCACACCCCGGCGCGGGGGCGGTTTCGTTACGACGGAGCCGCCCCGTGCGCATCCTGATCGCTCCCGACAAGTTCAAAGGCACGCTGAGCGCCAAAGACGCGGCGGAGGCCATCGCGGCCGGAGTGCGCCGTGCGGCGGCGGAAATGGGCACCCCGGTCGAGCTCGAAGTCTGCCCCGTCGCGGACGGGGGAGAGGGCACGATGGACGCCCTGGCGCCGGCGCTGGGCGGGAGTTCCGAAATGCTCTCCGTGCCCGGGCCGCTGCCCGGCTCGCGGGTGAGCGCTCCGATCCTGCGGTTCCAAACTGGGGGACGGGCTGAGGCGCTGGTTGAGTCGGCGCGGGCGGTGTCGATGTCCCTCGTGCCCGGGTGCCAGCGCGACCCGGAGGTGACGACGACGCTGGGCGTCGGCGAACTGCTGCGCCACGCGCTGGGAACCGGGGCCGCGCGGGTCATCGTTGCGGTCGGGGGCAGTTCGACCGTGGACGGGGGCGCCGGACTTGCCGCGGCGCTGGGCGCACGGTTCTTCGACCGGTCAGGAGCCCCGTTCGTGCCGACGGGGGGCACGGTCGCCCGGATCGCGCGGCTCGAGCCCGGAGCGGAGCCCCTGGCGCCGATCATCGCGCTGTGCGATGTCTCCAACCCCCTCCTCGGCCCGAACGGCGCCGCCCGGGTCTACGGCCCTCAGAAGGGCGCGACGCCGCAGCAGGTCGAGCGACTTGAGGCGGGGCTGACCAACCTCGTGCGCGTCTGCCGCGAGCGCGGCATCCCGTGCCACCCCGATCAACCCGGCGCGGGGAGCGCCGGCGGGATCGGTTTCGGCCTGGCCACATTCCTGGGGGCGTCGCTCGTCCCCGGCGCTCCGTTCATCTTCGACCTGCTCAAGTTCGACGAGCGCGTGGCCCGGGCCGACCTGGTGGTCACCGGCGAGGGGCGCCTGGATTCCCAGACCGCCAGCGGCAAAGCGGGGGCCGAGGTCGTCCGGCGCGCACAGAAGGCGGGCAAGCCGTGCTTCGCTGCTGTGGGCTCCACGGAGGGCTCGACAGACGCGATCCGTGCCGCGCTGGCCCGGGCCGGGCTGCGCTACGAGGGGGTGGCCTCGGCGACGGAGGCGGCGGGCTCGGGAGAGGCGGCGATGCTCGAGCCGCGGAGGTGGGTGGAGGAGGCGGCGTGGCGGCTCCTGCGGCCCCGGTTCGGGGACGGGCCGCGTGCGGAGTAGAATCAGTCTCAGTGTCCCCCGAGGTCATCAAATCCCACTGGCGACGCGAGCCCTTCACGCCCTTCCGGGTGCATGTATCGGACGGCTCGGTGTTCGATGTGCGCGTGCCGGAGTTCATGTACCTCTTCGCCCGCGAGGTCGTCGTGGGGGTGGAAGAATCGGACGAGGGGCTGCCGTCGCGGAGCGTGTACATCGACCCGCTCCATGTCACGCGGATCGAGCCGATCAACGGGAAGGGCACGCCCGGGGGCCGCTGACGGCCCCGGCTCATCGGCTAGCATTGATCCGCCATGACCATCGCCGACCACGACATCGTCCGCCTTTCCCGCCCGCCGATGAACGCCGCGGAGAATGTGTACCTCCCGGAGATCATCAAGGGCTTCGGCACCACGATGCGCCACTTCTTCACCTCGTTCGGGCAGTCCAAGCTGCCGGTGCTGGGAGCGTCGAGGACGACCCGGGCCATGCAGTACCCCGAGGAGCGCCGCGAGGACCGGGATGTGCTCGATCAGGGCATGCAGAAGTCCAACTTCCGGGGCGTCCACCGCCTGAACCGCGACGAGCGCGGGCGCGTGAAGTGCGTCGCCTGCATGATGTGCCCCACGCTGTGCCCGGCCAACTGCATCCACATCGTCGCGGGCGAGGCCCCCTGGGACGACCGCGAGAAGTACCCGGTCAAGTTCGAGATCGACGAACTCCGCTGCATCTTCTGCGGCATGTGCGAAGAGGCCTGCCCCGTCGACGCCATCGAACTGACGACGGCGTACGACATCGTGGGGCTGTCGCGCCAGGAGATGGTGTTCGACAAGGAAAAGCTGCTCAATGTCTACGATGTGACCATCGAGCAGAAGCCCATGTGAGCGCCGGGGCGGTCAGGGCTGGGGCGGTGCGCCGGCGGGCTCGGTTTGCAACTCGGGGTTCAGCGGCTTGGCGGTGCCGTCGATGCTGACCATCGCGTTGTCGATCGGCTGCCCGAGAATGAACTTCTGCACCAGCGCGTCCAGTTGCTCGGGCTGATCGTCCATGACGAAGTGCCGCGTGTTCTCCAGCAGCACGAAGATGGTGTTGGCCGGACGCCCCAGCACATCCGACCAGCGCTGGCGGACTGCCAGGGGGCGGTACTGGGGGTCCGGGGGGAGTACGCCGACGAACAGCGTGGGAACCTGCATGGTCATGAGCGGCACCCGGAGGTCGGCCATCATGTACTCCATCGTCGACTGGATCAGCGTGCCCCGCAGGGTGGTCATGTACATGCGCCGGACCTGCTCGACGCGAACCGGGTCGGTGACCCCGTCCTGGGCCATCATCTGCAGTCGGTCTTCCCAATCCTGCGGGCTGTCGTCCTTGAGTCCCTGCGTCAGGCCCTTGGTGACATGCTCGCGCCGCAGGCCGCGATCGTTGTCCAGCTCGTCAATCGTGGTGATGTAGATCGGGGCGCCGTCGATCGAGATGGCCGCGCGGACCTTGTCGGGGTTCTTCGCAGCGGCCCAGGCCGCCAGCATCCCGCCCATTCCGTGCCCCACGAGAACCGGCCGGTGCATCCCGCTCTCGTCGATGAGCGCGAGCAGCGCCTTGGCCGCGTTGCGCATGTAGGGCAGATCGCCCAGGTCATCCTCCTCGTGCCAGGGCGGCGGCTCCGATCCCCCGAAGCCGGGCAGCGTAACGGCGGCCATGCTGTAGCGGGCCGCGTTCCGCTCCATGAATCCTCGCCACACCGTCCAATCGCACCCGACGCTCGGGATCAGAATCATGGGAATCGGGCCAGACCCCAGCGTGATCGCCTCGGCCACCGGTGTGATCGGCCGACCGGGGAACGGGTCGACCGTGATGTCGTAGCGGTCCGGGTTCTCCGGGTCGGCGATGACCACCGGGATGCCCCGCTCGACCTCGGGAGGGTTCGTCGCGGGCTGCCCTCGTGTCAGGGGCGCCGCGCATCCAACCACAACCGCCCAGGTCCACGCGATCGCTCTCATCACTGGCGCTCCTGCATTGTCCGTTGCGTCCCAAGGGTTCCGGGGTGCAAGGGTGATACCGTAGGCAGTGGAGTCGGATCCCGTCGCCCCCGCCCCC
>DOJA01000252.1:0-17176 GCA_003511945.1 Phycisphaerales bacterium
GGGGGCCGGGGGGGCGAAGGCGGCGGGGGAACTCGCTTCCTACCTCGATCAGCTGGAGCCCTGACCGTGGCGGACGAGAAGCCCAGCCCGTTCGAGCGCGCCAAGGAGGCGGCGGTCCGCCTGCTGCGCGTCCGCTCGCGATCGCGGTCGGAACTCATCGCAGCACTGGAGCGCAAGGGCTTCGACGGGGCGGTAGCCGCCCGCGTCGCCGACGAGCTGGCGCGCCTGGGGTACATGAACGAGCGCCTCCTCGCGGACGAGACCGCCCGGGGCGTCACCCGGCGCGGCCCCGCGGGGCGAGCGCTGCTCGAACACAAAATGGAGTCCCGGCGCGTCGAACCGGGGGCGGCGGAACGAGCGATCGACCACACGCTCGCGGGGCGCGATCCGGTGGACGACGCGACGACATTCATCCGCCAGCGCCTGGCGGGCGCCGCCCACGACGCCCCCCACGACGCCCCCCACGACACCTCCCACAACGCCTCCAGTGATCCCCGCGGCGTCGCCCGCCGCCTGCTGGCGGCCCTGGCCCGGCGCGGGTTCGACGAGGAGGTGTCCCTCGAAGCCCTCCGCCGCGTGATGCCCGACGCGCTGGACGAGGACCGCGGGCCCGGCGACGGAGCGTGATAGGATGCTGCGCATGACACGGACCGCGATGCTGGTGCTCGCCTCACTCGCGCTCGGCGGGTGCGCGACGATCGACAACGACCGCACCACCGCGGGCGGGCAGGCGCTGACGGCGCTGACCAACTCCGGCTCGGAGCCGTTCACCCCCGCAGCTGGTCCGTCGGTCACTTCGATGAGCCGCGACGGGTGGGACGAGGTCACGGTCCTCGTCGCGTCCGACACCACGCAGCACCACCCGCACCTGACGAACGGCGGCCCCGCGTACGCCGCGGCCTTGCCGCGCCAACGGGGCGAGTACCCGGACGCCATGAGCGCGCTGGACCTGGGGAGTGAGACGCGCGCCCAGGTCCACGAGGCGTTCGCGGCGCCGTTCCACGGGGCGTGGGATGTCGTCATGGCCATCCCGCGGCTGATCATGGGCGGCAACACGGCCCGGACCAGCCCGACGCTGTGGTACGAGCGTGGGCCTCTCGGCCCCGATGACCTGGCCCCGGCCCTCGAGCCCCAGACGCTGCCCGTCGACGACGCGGAGCGCCCGGAGGGCGCGCCCCGGTGACCCAGCACCCCCACACGAGCCCCCCAGGCATCCCGCGCGACGCCCTCGAGCAGGTGAACGACCCGGAGTGGGAGATCGCGCCGTGGACCACCCAGCGCCTGCTCCGCGACGAGCCGGGGAAGTGGGCGCTGATCGACTGCCGGCGCGCCGAAGAACTCGCGCTGGCGCGGGTCGACGGGGCGCCCATGTTCACGCTCGCCGAC
Source organism: Phycisphaerales bacterium (assembly GCA_003511945.1). Classification (GTDB taxonomy): domain Bacteria; phylum Planctomycetota; class Phycisphaerae; order Phycisphaerales; family UBA1924; genus UBA11155. The sequence continues at coordinate 1,387 of DOJA01000252.1, forward strand.
ATGCCCGCGCAGTTCCCGGAGATCCAGAAGTTCGCCGGGGAGCGAAGGGTGGTCGTGATGTGCCACTCCGGGCGCCGATCGCTCAAGGCCGCGATGCTGCTGCGCGAGGCCGGGTTCGACGGCGCCCTCTCCATGTGCGGCGGGATCCAGCGCTGGTCGGAAGAGGTCGACCCGCGCGTGCCCCAGTACTGACCCGATCGCCTCCCCGATCAGGGCGTGGTCCGCGGGACCTCGACGAGCATCAGCACCTTGGGCCGGTCGGTGGGCCTGCGGACATTGGAGCGGTCAAAGACCGCAAGCCAGCGGGAACGGTAGACCGGCCCGAAGCGGAAGCGCTCGTCGTCCATGAGGTCAAGGCGCTTGTCGGGCGAGGCGCCGGTCGGCATGACGATCTGCTCGATCTGCTGCGGGTCGTACGCTCGGATCTCGAACCACGCGAGGAAGACATCGCTGCGGGTCGTGACGATGTTGCTGACGGCACGGTAGATGGCGAGGCGTTCTTCGGGGTCGTTCTTGGGGTTGAAGCCCTCGCTGGGGTTGGTGGAGAGTTCCAGCGGCTCGCCGTCGAGGCCGTTGGCGGTGACGCCCGCCTGCAGGAACCCGAACGCGCCGGGGACCGGGTTCCCGGGCTTGGCGGGATCCCACGCGTCGAGGACGGCCAGCTCGGCCGGGGTGACGAACCCCTCGGGGACGGGCGCGTCCATGTCCGTGTTCTGTGCGCGCAGGCCCACGAGCCCGGTGAGGGTGGCGGGGAACTCCCCGTCGCCGTCGACGCCCGCGGAGGCGGGGGCGGAGCGGTAGCGCCGGATCAGGTCGACCCGGAGCGTGGAGGGATCGAGCGAACTGCCCGCACCGGCGGTGATCTGGAACTCGGGCGCGACGAAGGGCAGGCGCCGGAGGACTTCTTCGGGCGCCGTGTTCAGGTTGATGCGCCCCTGCGCGAGGAAGGCGGGGAGGTCCAGGGCCTCGAAGCAGTCGGGCACGCGCAGGGCGAGGGGGATGGCCATCGAATCGGGCAGGGGGTTGATTGGCGCCATGTTGACGCCGTTGAGGATGAAGCGGGAGGGGTCGAGGACGCCGAGGTAGGGGTTGGCGTCTCCGCTGGTGGGCGAAGCGAAGTTGTACTTGACGGACTGGCCGAGCTTCTCGCTGACGGTGGACCAGACCTGGAGCTGCTGCTGCCCACCCTCGACCCACCGGCTGGAGTCGGCGCAGGTGTGGGCGTAGCAGGAGACCATGAGGAGTTCCGAGGCGGCGTTGAGGCGCGGGTGCTGCCCCTCTTCGCTGGGGATGTAGAGCTGGAAGGGATGGAAGTCGTCCGCGGCCCAGTTGGAGTTGGCGGGCTTCGTGGAGTCGCTGAGGTTCCACACGGTGGCGGGATCGAGCCCGACCATGTCGGTGAAGATTTCTTCGGGAGCGGTCTGCTTTGACCCGATGACCGTCCCATCAAAGGTCGCGTTCGGCTCCATCCACGCCTGGCCGCCGACGCGGTTGGTCACGGTGTTCTTGTTCGGGACTTCGATGACCCAGGCGGGGAATCCGGACTCCCCGGCGCCGGGATTGACAATGCTCGTACCCGACTTGCCGCCGCGGGTGAGGGACGAAACGAGCACCAGGCGCCCTCGGATTTCGTCCGGGACAGGTTCACCGAGCATGAAGCGGGGGTCGGCGGGGTTGTTGACGAGATATCCCAGCGCAACGAAGTACGCCCCGTTGAAATCGCCCTGGTTGACCGTCTGGCCCGCGTCCCAGCTGAACTGGGTGCCCGTGAATCCGGCGTTGATGCCGTTGGTGTGCTCGAGGGTGAGCGGGAAACTGGCGCCGGAGCCGGGGGTGATGCGGTCGAGCACGACCCGCTCGGTGGTCGCGACGCTCCCGTCGCTGTTCAGGTTGGTTGGCACATCGCGCAGGAGGACCACCTGCGAACCGGAGGGGAACTTCTCGAACGGGATGGCGTCCATGCCCATCGGGCCTGACACGAGTTCAAGTTCGAGGTCGTCGATGATGTTCGGCATGAGATTCTTGAGCTCCGGGAAGGCGTCGACCGCCCAGCCGGAGCCCCCGGAGAGGTTGGACCCCCAGTAGAGGCCGCGCAGCTCGCCCGGAGGGATGGTGACGACGACCCCGTCCTTGAGCTTGAAGATCATGGCGTCGCCGAGATTGGAGAGGTCGGCGTCGGGCTTGACAAGGGCGAAGCGCCAGGTGTCGTCGATGGCGACATTCCCGCCGAAGGGATTCCCCAGCTCGATAACGACGGCGGACCCTGCGCCGTCGCCCTGCTGCACGGTCCCGTCGGTCGAGGGCGCGCCGGCGCCGTCAAAGGGCTCGTTGCTGTAGAACGCGACGGCGACGACCTCGGTGATGAACGGCTGGCGCTCGAGCCCGGCGATGAGCATGGGCTCGTTCATCGACGCGACGGACAGTTTCCGCAGCGTGTTGACCTGGCCGTGGGCGAACGAGACGCCCAGTTCGAAGATGGAGTTCGTCAGTCCAGTGTCACTGATCCGTTCGTCCGGTGTACGGTCGCTGTCGTTGTACAGCCGGATGAGCGTCGGCACATTCGCGGGGTCGACCGCGTCGCGGATGTTCGCGGTCATCATCGCCGCCGTGACGACGGCGAAGTCCGGGCCGTCGTCGAGCTTGTCGGTCGTGAGTCTCGTGAACGACAGGTTCCGGGCTGGCCCGTCCGAGCCGCCGCCGTAGTGGGCGTCGACGCTCAGGTTCGCGTACCCCACCCCCGAGCCCAGGTCGGCGAGCTCGCGGTGCAGCGGGCGGTCGCCCGCGAGGGGGGCCAAGGCCCAGACGAGCGACTCGAAGGTGCGCTGGACCTGTGCGGAGTCCGCGTTCCCGAAGGCCGGGCCGGCGTCCGCCTCGTTCATGGCCCGCCCGGTGAGCAGCACCTTCTGGCGGGGAGGGGCGGCGAGAAACCGCGTGTCCTCGAGGTTCGGGTCGCGCTGGAGCACCGGGACCGGGCTGAACGAGCCCGCGCCGCTCACGGTCGTGAGCATGTGGCGCGGGTCGTTCCGGATCTGTCGGAGGGAGGGGAGCGTCCGGTCCGGGTCGGGGTCGAATCTCCGTGCGTCGACGGGCTGCTCGCGCGAACGGAGCGGCCCCCAGTCTCCGGTGGAGTTGTCCGGGGCGGGGAGCAGCGGGCTGCCCTCGGGGCCGTCGAAGCGGTTCTCGACGGTCGAGACGAGCTGCGCCTCGTTGGTCGCCCAGAAGGCGTAGAGGTCGACAAGGTCACGATCGGGCACCGGGGGGAAGCGGGTGGCGACGGGCTCCGTGGGGCTCCCGCCGAAGAAGGTCCAGTAGGCCTCGCGCTGCAGTCGTTCGAGGTCCCACGCGATCGCCGCCTGCGGCGGCTGCAGCACCCCGGAGTACCGGCCCCACGACGGGCGCTCGATCGCGAGCGTCCGGGCGTCGTTCATGACCTGGCCGAAACCCAAGGCCTCGAGGTGCACCTTGAAGGCCTCGGGCACGCCCCGCGTGTCGATCATGCGGTTGGGCTGTCCGGACTCGGACCAGTTGGCGAAGGAGCGCTCGAGCAGGCCGCGGAGGTCGACATCGGCGGGCGTGCGCCCGTCGGGGAAGGTGGCGGCGACGCCCGACCGCCCTCCATCGATGCTCGAGTTGACATTGATCATCGCCGAGAGGTCGATGATCCGGGCGGCGACGACCCACTGGAGCCCCAGGAGGTTGCCGAGCGAGTCGAGCTGGGTCCAGCGGGCGTCGGGGCGGAGGTCGCCGTCGAGGTCGACGAACTGGCGCTCGTCGCGCGCGGTGAGAGGGTCGATCTCGCCCGCGGGGATCGAGCCGGTCTCGGCGGGGTTCGTCACGCGGGACATGGTGTTGATGGGGTTGTCAAAGACATCCTGATTGAGCCCCTGCTCCGGACCGAGTTGCCCGCTGGAATCGACCTGGGACCAGTCCAGGAGGTTGATGCCCGGGTTGGCGACCGAGCGTCCACCCCCGATGGACTGGGGGTTGAGGAACCACTGGCCGAGGTCGACGAAGCGCCCGTCGCCCCGGACCCAGCGTTCGAGTTCCGAGTCCCATCGCCAGGCGGACCGGAGGTTGGTGAGCTGGCGCCTCTGGCGCGTGTTCTGGGGGTCGGCGAAGAGCCCGGAAGGGAGCCACACCGGCTCGGTTGAGGCGAGCCAGGCGTCGTCGGGCGGGGGCGCCTCGAAGATCGAGACGCCCGAGTAGTTCATGAGGCCGCGGGTCGCTTCCTGGCTCGGCGTCTGGCCCGGATTCCTGCGGTTGAAGGTGCGCAGGTCGGTGGTGGGCGCGTCGAAGGCCTCGCCGTCCTCGAACTGCACGGGCCAGATCCGGGCGCCCCCGGCTGTCTGCTCCGGGACCGAGGAGGAGACGATCGAGTTGTTGGCGAGGTCCGCGGCGAGGATCGCCTGGATCTCCGCGGTGACCGCGTTGACCTGCTGCTGGAAGTTCTCGCGCGTGGCGGCGGCCCTGGCGCTCGAACGGTCGATGCGGACGATGGTGACATACGACACCGCGGCGAGGGCGATGACGCCCAGCACCCCGATCGCCAGCAGGATCACCACGCCCCGGCGCCGGGTGGCGAGGGGCTCGGACGCACGCGTCATCAGCCAACGGACGAATCGGACCATTGGACGACTCCTTCGCATGGGGGGGCGCTTACGGCGCGAGGTCCACGCGGAACACATACTCGAAGGTCTTGCCGGCGGGGATGCGGTTCTGCGAATCGTGCAGTGTGACCCGGATGCGGATCATCTTGGGCTTGGGGAAGGGGCCGTCGTAGCCGGTGCTCCCGTTGGGGACACGGAACGGAAAGATCGCGTAAGACTCGGCGACTTCCCAATTCGTCCCGTTGCTGTCCACACCAGACGCGCGGGCCGGATTATTGACGAGCGCGAGTTCTCCGGTGCCCACCAGCGCGTACACGGGCAAGTTGAATCCCGCCAAAGCCGGCCCCGTGAGAACCTGGACTCGGCGGCTCGGCGCGATCTCCGGCGCGATAAAAGGATCGGTGCGGGGGTAGTACGCGTTGCGACCAGCGTCACTGAGGTCGTCGTTCGGTCCCGGGCCGTTGCGGAACAAGTTGATGTCGAACCAGATGATGTCGCCGCGCCGGTAGGTGAAACCGGGGTCGGACCCGTCGGCGCTGGCAGGCCTGACGAAGGGCTGGTCACGGAGCCAGGTGGAGCCGTCCGACCAGGCGACCTCGAAGTTGCTGCAGCGGGCGCCCAGCACGGCGTGCAGGTCCATGAGCGCCAACTGGGGATCGTCGCGGCCGGAGAGGTCGGCGGAGGGCTCGTCCGCGTCGAGCACATCGCGCCGATCGACGAGCGGCGGGTCTGCCTCCGCAAGGTAGCGCGTGAACATGCCTCCGATCGAGCGGTGGAGTCCTGCCATCATGGCTTCACGGATGACATCCGGGTTCGTGCTCGATTGCTGCCCGTTCCAAAGGAGCGCATCGATTTCCTCCTTCGAGTTCAGGAGCCCTGAATCGAAGGCGGTTTCATCGGGATTGACTCGCTGAGTATCCGAATCTCTGACCCCTTCCCCCTCCAACCACAAGCGCGCGCGCTCGGGGGACTGCGCGCAGATGTCCACCCGTCCCCACGCCAGCGCCCGCGGATCGGGCAGCGCCGCGGAGCGCGGCCAGGCGTCGGCGTCTTCGTTGTCCGTCAGCGTGCCCGGGAACGGCGGACTCGCCGTCCAGCGGCTGCGGTTCTCGTTCTCGCGCACGAAGGGCGCGTAGGTCAGCGAGGGGTCGATCTGGGAGGTCACGCCGTTCACCGTCGATCCCGCCACCAGCCCGCCCGACAGAAGCAGCGGCTGGCGGAGCAGCAGCCACTGCGCGCCGAACTGGTTGCGCCCGGTCACGGTGAAGTCCGAGGAGTTGTTGAAGCGGTTGGTCTCGCCCGGGGCCTGGCCGAAGTCGCCGTCGGGGATCCAGCGCCGGCGCGGGACATTGCTGTCGCTGGGCGGGTTCTCGGGATCGAAGTCGCGGTCGGGCGAGGGGCGCAGCCCGTGGCCGTAGTAGATGCGCGCGACCTGCGCCCGCACCGGCTGAGCGACGGGGTTCGACGGCAGCTGCGCGGAGGTGAACTCCCCGAAGCCGAAAAACATGATCTCGTCGAGCCGGCGCCACACGGCGCGGGACTTGGGGTCGGCGGCCACGCGCCCGGCGCGGAGGTCGGCGTCGCGGTCCTCGGGGTGGAGGTAGACCCGCTGGCGCCGGTTGCGGATGGCGACGAAGGCCTCTTCCTGACGCAGGCGGTTGAGGGCCTCGAAGTCCGTGCGCAACTGCGCCTGGATGGCGCGCCCCATCTGGTCGACCTCGGCCAGCCCAGAACCCGCGCCGGTGAAGGCGGTCACGCTCTGGAAGAGCTGGCCCACGCCCACCGTGAGCAGCGCAACGGCGGCGACCGCAACGATCATCTCAACCAGCGAGAAGGCGCGGACCCGTGATGGGATCGGGGCGTTCATGGGTCAGTTCCCCCCCACCTGGTAGACGGTGGCGCTCAACGCCCGCAGTCTCCACTCGCTGGAGTCGTTGTCCAGACTCACCGCGACATCGTTCACCGCGAACGCGATGACATTCTGCAACTGGTCATTCTCGCGGCGCTGGGCGGGCAGGATGTTCCTCCCGCCGGAGCGCGGGGCGCGGTCGAGGTAGGCGCGGAGCTGGTTGTTCAGTCGCTGTTGGCCGACCACGGTGACCGGCGCATCGGCGCCGGGGTTCGCCGCGTTCGTGCCGGCGATCAGAATGATCTGCCCCACCGCCAGCGCGAAGGCGGACTGCTCTTCGGGTCCTTCGTTGGTGAGGTAGTAGGCCTGGCGGTCCTTGTCGAAGCCCAGCCGGAGGCGCACGCCGCGCACGGGCGTGGGCTGGGGGTCGCGCTGGATGTCCGAGAGGCGCTCGGGCGGGATCCACTCCGCGCCGCCGGAGCCGGCGGTGAGACTGTACGAGACCACCGCCATCTGAGTGAGGGATCCCACCGTGCGGTAGAGGACGGAGTACGCGAGCACGGGGCGCTCGCCGTTGGGCGCCGCCTGATCGGGCTGGAAGAGGACGCGGTCGCGGAGCGAGACGAGCTCGTCGCTGCGGATGCGGTAGAAGGCCACGATGCTCTTGATGACCAGCGTCCCTGCGGGGTCGACCGCGCGGATGTTCATGTCAAGCACGCGGGCCGGCGTTGTTCCGTTGGCGGCAAGTTCGAGGTTCACGCGGATGTAGTCGGCGTCCGCCTGCCCGGGTTGACTGGTGGGCAGCCCGCCGGGCATGTACGACGCCACGCCGGAGGTCTCGGGCCTGTCGGTGTACTGGGGTTCCAGGGCGGGGGTGCGCACATAGGGCGGGAGGGTGACCGTCTGCCTCGTGCCGGTGTCGATGAGCGTGACCAGGAACGAGAGCGACGCGGGGTCGAGGCGCCGGACCCCGGCGTCGGCGGCCAGGTCGACGATCCCGCCGTTCCCGGGATCGGGGGTTACCGGCACATCCGCGTCGTCGAAGTTCAGGACCGTCCACACCAAGCGCGGGCTCGCCTCGGACGGCGTGAGGAAATACGCCCCCCCCGTCGCGCGCCTCGGATTCACGGTGAGGTAGTGGAACTGGTCCTGCATCGGCAGCTGGTACCACACCCCAGGGATGAAGTTGTTGCTCGTGTTGCGGAGGTTCCCGAAGTTGACTCCAAGGATCGACTCCGCGTTGCGTGCGTGGGCGTGCGCACGCGAGGTCAGACTCGCCACCTGCTGCTGGCGGGCGGCGCCCGCGAAGAGCGCCAGCAGACCAAGCACCCCCAGCGCAATGACGAAGGTGGCGATCAGCACCTCGACCAGCGTGAACCCGGGGCGGTATGGACGGGGTCGTGCCCTCATCGCGGGCCTCTCCGGATGATGTTCCCGCTGTAGCGATTGAAGCCGATGATCTCCGCGTTCAGGTCGATCCAGCGGCTGACGGCCCGGACGCGCTCGTCGCGCTGCGAGGCGCTGGTGTTCTCGCCGCCCCAGATCCACGGGAACGACGCGGCCTTGGACGACGAGGGGCGGAACAGCCACGGGCGCGGGAACCCGACGCCGTCTTCGAGCCGGGCCAGATCGACCACCGCGAGCTGGCTGGCCGAGCGGAGGATGACCTCGCGGTTGGGAGAACGCTCCTCCGGCTGAATGCCCTTGAAGTTCTCTGGATCGAACCGCTGGCCGGAGTCATACGGGACGGTCGATGCGGAACTCACAACGAGAGGCGCGTCGGACAACTCGAGGTAGGCGTTCACCAGGTCCTGGCCCCCCAGGGCGGTGGAGGTGGTCAGCACGCCGGTGGCGTCAAACTGGATCATGAACGAGTTCGCGCTGCGGATGGCCGCGATCGCGTCCGGCTCGGCGAGCGCGGGGCTGGTCCCGATCGGTCGAAGGGCGTCCCAGGGGTCCACGCCGAAGGGCTGACCGTCCTGCTGGGGCGCGAAGAGCCGCGGGTCGTTGCGGGGGAAGATCCAGGGGATGATGTCGTCGTCGGGGTCGTCGTCATCGCCGTTGATGACCTCGCCCGCGTACCACTGGAAGGTGGGGCGGGAGTCGATTCGGCAGTCCGATCGCACCCGTCTGCGGGCGTCCTGCCCGCGCTCGTGCGTGAAGCACAGCGCGAAGACGCCGGTGCGCCGGGGCAGATCGACAGGGACGGTGTTCGGCGCGGGACGGAACGCCGCGGCGCCGTTGCTCAGGAGGCAGTCGGAGGGCAGGTCGCTGAGTTTCGCGCTCAGCGCCTGCTCGTCGTAGACGACCGTCTGGAGCGTGTAGCGCTCGTCACGGGCGTCGTAGAGGAAGATCACGCCGGTCGGGGTCCCGGTGCTGACCGCCAGCGCCCGGGCGTTGCCGAGGGTGGAGGTGACCGCGTTGATGGCCGAGGCGTAGTTCGACGAGGAGACCAGCTGCCCGATCGCCGGCAACAGGACGCCGATCGTGGCGAGGATCAGCCCGATGACGACCAGCAGCTCCAGCAGCGTGAAGCCGGCGCGGACCCGGGATGGATGGCTGAGCGCGGTCATCGGGAGTTGTTGAAGAAGTCGGTGGTGAGGTTCGCGTCATCCGGGCGGTAGGAATAGATGTTGTCGCTGAGCAGGGCGTGCACTTCCTTTGCTTCTGCACCCGGGCCGAGTTCGCTGCGCAGGCCGTACTTGGAGTCCGGCCCGGCGGACATGAAGTACGGGCGTCCGTTCTTGCACCTGCCGTAGAGGTCCTGGGCCAGCCGGTTCTCGGGGTGGACGAAGTAGATGACGCTCTGCTGGGTGATGTCCCAGGGCGGACCCCAGTCATCGCGGGCCCAGGCGTCGACCACCGAGGGCGTCGGGTCCTTCATCTTGGTGTCGGAGGTCGACGCGCTGGAGATGGTGACGCGCAGGAAGCGGTCGCCCAGACCCTGCAGGACCGCCCCGGCCTCGCCGAACCCGATGGCCTGCGCGACGAAGACCGCCGCGTCCGGACGGCGCGGGTACTTGCCGGCGGACCCGGGGTACTCGCGGAAGAACTCCGCGTCGGACATGATCACATTCTCGCCCGGGACGCGCTCGTAGTCCTTGGCGGAGAAGGGGGGGATGGTCCCGTTGGTGGTCTGGATGTACTCGTCCAGCGCCCGGTCGAGCCCCGTCAGCACATTCTGCGTGAGCGAGACCCGCTGGTTCCCCAGCACGACCGACCCCACGCCCAGCACGAGCGTCATGAGCAGCGCAATGATGACGATCACCGCCAGCAGTTCGACCAGTGTGAACCCGCCGGAAGCCCGGGGATGCGCGGAGGTGCGGTTCATCGGGACACCCTGATGTTGGAGCGGAGCGCCTCGAGCAGATAGTCCCGGTCGGCGGCCGGCACATCCGACTGCGGGTTGAACGCGTTCGCCATGTTCTGAACGAGCGACGACTGGTCCGGCTCCGCCTTGCGGTCGCCGAACACAGGGCGGGGCGATCCGTCGGAGTAGAACTGGATCGGGCGCCCCGCCGACACGAGCATGAACGACGCGGTGAGCACCTCGTGCTCGGTGCCAAGGTTGGCCTGCCCGTCGTCGATGTGACGCTCGACGCTGGAGGCGATGCGCAGCTCCACCGGCACGCGGTCGACGCTCGACGCGTCCGTGTCGGGGTCGGCCACGGGCCAGTTGCGGTAGTAGCGCACGGGCTGGCCCCAGGTGTCCAGCAGCTTGTAGAGCCCGGTCTCCTTCTCGAGCGCGAGCCCGGAGCCGAGCGAGCCGGGGTCGAGGTACGGGCCGTAGACGCGCCCGACCCGCGAGGCCTTGTGCTTGGAGCGGCTGCCCGCGCCTGCCCACGAACGATCCGGGCCGGGATCGCGGAACCCGGGGCCGGCCTGGCCGTCGTCCTGGTCGGTGTTCACGCCCGGGTTCGGCTGGGGGGACTCGGCCGCGGAGCCGTTGTCGTCGACCCGGAAGTTGATGTCGCCCGCGCCGAGCAGGTAGACGCCGATCGAGTACTCCGAGCCGAACCTCGCCCGCTGGAGACGGTCGCGGACCGCGCCGGGCGTGGCGAGCCCCTCGGGAACGATCGTGCCGCGCTTGGCGATGTCGGCGGAGACCGAACCCGGACGCGCGCCGGAGTCACCGGCGATGGCGAAAGTGTCGCCGAGCTTCCAGGAATCGTCGTCGAACGCGAGCAGGGGCGGGAGGTAGGTGAGGTCGTTCTTGAAGGCCTCGCACGCGGTGGCGACCGAGCCCAGCAGGCGCTCGGCCGAGGTGCGCTGCGAGCCCCGCGCGATGACGCTCAAGGCCCCCAGCAGGATGGCGATGAGCACCCCGACGACCGCGATGACCACCAGCAGCTCGATGAGCGTGAAGGCGGCCGGCGCTCGGGTTGTGTTCCGGGGCGGGGTCACTTCTGAAGACTCTCGATCATCTTGATCATGGGGAGGAACATGGCGATGACGATGGTGCCGATGATGCCGCCCAGGACCACGACGAGCAGGGGCTCGATGAGCTTGATGAGCCCGCCGATGGCGACATCCACCTCCTCGTCGTAGTTGTCGGCGATCTTCATAAGCATGGTGTCCATGTCGCCGGTCTCCTCGCCGACATCGATCATGTTGACGACGATGGCGTCGCAGACCTTGGCCTGGCGGAGCGGGCCGGCGAAGGTCTCACCCTCGCGGATGGAGTCGTGGACCTTGCCCAGGGCCTTCTCGAAGACGAAGTTGCCGCAGGTCTCCTTGGTGATGGTGACCGCCTCAAGAATGGGCACGCCCGCCGCGATGAGGGTGCCCAGGGTCCGGGTGAAGCGGGCGACGGTGGTCTTCTTCAGCAGCTTGCCGATGATCGGGACATACAGGAGCACATAGTCAAAGCCCGCCTTGCCGAACTTGGTCTTGCGGGTCAGCTTGATGAAGGCGAAGATGACGAACGGGGCGGCGATGACGAACACGACCCCGGGGACCTTCTGCCCGGGCATGGCGCCGGCGATCCAGGTGCTGGTCTCGATCAGCTTCTGCGTGAGCATGGGCAGCTCGACGCCGAAGTCGGCGAAGATCTCCTGGAACTTGGGGATGATGAAGTACATGATGCCCGTCACGATGGCGACGGCGATGAAGATGACCGTCACCGGGTAGATCATCGCGCTGACGACCTTGCGCTTCAGCGACTGGGCCTTCTCCATGAACTCCGAGAGGCGCTGCAGGATGACATCCAGCACGCCGCCGATCTCGCCGGCGGCGACCATCTTGGTGTAGAGCGTGTCGAAGGCCTTGGGGAACTTCGCCATCGCCTCCGACAGCGACGACCCGCCCTCGACCTCCTCGGTCACGCCGATCAGGATGTTCTTGAGTTTGCCCGGCTTCTGCTGCTGCTCGAGGATCTGCAGCGAGCGGAGCAGCGGCAGCCCCGCGTCCTGCAGCGTCGAGAGCTGGCGCGTGAAGGTCGTCAGGTTCTTGGCCTTCACCCGCCCGATCGAGAACCCGCCCCCGGCCTTCTTCTTCTTCTTGGGCTTGGCGTCCTTCCCGCCCTCGGCGGCGGCGGCGCCCTTCTTGACCTTCTGCTCCCGCACGGAGGTGGGGAACAGCTGCTGGAGCTTGATCCGCTGGATCGCCTCCTCGCTCGTCCCGGCCTCGATCGTGCCCTTGGTGCGCTTGCCCGTGCGGTCGAGCGCCTCGTACTGGAAGGTCGCCATGGCTCCGGCTCCGTCGCGATGACCCGGCGGCGCGGGCCGCCCTGCTCAACTGTCTCCGTCCGTCCGATTGCATCCGTCCGCGCCGTTCCCGGCGCGGCGGCGCCCGACTCCGATCCGTGCTCGCTCCGCGCCGCCCAGCCCATCCCCCGGGAGGGGCGGCGCGGCCCGCTCGATCCTGTTCGCCTACTCGTCCGAGAAGGTCTCGCGGACGACCTCGTCGATGGTGGTGAGCCCCTCGTAGATGGCCGCGAGCCCGGACTCGCGGAGGGTCTTCATGCCCCGGCGCCGCGCTTCCTCGCGGAGCACCGCCACGCTGGCCTCTTTCATGATGAGGTCCCGGAGCCCGTCGTCCATCACCATGATCTCAAAGACCGCGGTCCGCCCCTTGTACCCCGAGTTGTGGCAGACATCGCACCCGCGCCCGCGGAAGAACCGCTTGCCGCGGATCGCCTCGGGGCGCAGGTCGAGCTCCATCAGCTGCTCTTCGGTGGGCGTGAACTCCTCGCGGCACCTGGCGCAGATCGTCCGGACGAGGCGCTGCGCGACGATCGCCTCGATCGTCGCGGTCAGGAGGAACGACTCCAGGCCGAGGTCCAGCAGGCGCACCACGGAGGAGGGCGCATCGTTGGTGTGCAGCGTGGTGAACACGAGGTGCCCGGTCAGCGACGCCTGCACCGCGATCTGGGCGGTCTCCAGGTCGCGGACCTCGCCCACGAGGATCACATCCGGGTCCTGACGCAGGAACGAGCGCAGCGCGCGGGCGAAGGTGAGCCCCGCCTCCGCGTTCATCTGGCACTGGCACAGCCCGTCGATGTCGTACTCGACGGGGTCCTCCGCGGTCAGGATCTTGGTCTCGATGTCGTTCAGCTCGTTCAGCGCCGCGTAGAGCGTGGTGGTCTTGCCCGAGCCGGTGGGGCCGGTGACGACGACGATCCCGTTGGGGCGCTCGATGATGGTGCGCACGAGCCGCAGGTAGTCCGGCGACAGCCCGATGCGGTCGAGACTCAGCTCGACATTCGAACGGTCGAGCACGCGCATGACCACGCTCTCGCCGTGCATCGTGGGGAGCACCGCGACGCGGAGGTCCACCGGACGCCCGCCCACTTGGAGCTCGACCCGCCCGTCCTGGGGCAGGCGGCGCTCGGCGATGTCCAGGTTCGACATGACCTTGATGCGGCTGGTGATCGCCGGCCCCAGGTGCTTGGGGGGCGGGACCATCTCGTAGAGGACGCCGTCGATGCGGTAGCGCATCTTGAACTCGTCCTCGAAGGGCTCGAAGTGGATGTCCGAGGCCTTGTCCTTGATGGCCTGGAGGAGGACGAGGTTGAGGAGCTTGATGACCTTGTTGTCCTCGGAGGCCTCCAGGACCGAGTCGAGGTCGATCGACGCCGCCCCGCCCCCGGCCCCCACCGCCGGGGACTTGGAGGCGAGGTTTGACAGCTTCGTGTCGCTGGCCAGCTCGGTCACCAGCTCGCCGACGCTGGACTGCTGGCCGGCGTAGTGCTTCTGGAGTTTGGCGTCGACCTGGGCCTCTTCCGCGACGACCGCCTCCACTCGGAAGCCCATCAGCAGCTTCAGGTCGTCGACCGCGCGGAAGTTCTTGGCGCTCTTGAGGGCGATCTTGATGCGCCGGGTCTTGGGGTCGAACTCGATGGGGACCACCTGGTAGGCCAGCGCCGTCTCCGCGGGCAGCGCCGCCGCCACTTCGGGGGGGATCTCGATGCCGGTGAGGTCCAGGAACGCCATCCCGGCCTGACCCGCGAGGGCCTCCTGCACATCCTTCTGGGTGATGTGCCCCATCTCGACCAGGAGCTGGCCGAGGAGGACCTTCCGGTTCTTCTGGACCTCCAACGCCTCGTGGACCACCTCGCGCGACACCTTGCCGAGCTTGGTCAGCACCCGCCCGATCTTGCGTTGCTTCAGTTCAGCGGGATCGACGGGGGGCATGGGCGCGCTCCGGTCGGCGCTCAGGCCGACTGAGGGTCATTCTCTGATGCCCATTCGCAGTCGTCCACCCCGGGATCCCCCGACGGCACCGATGGGCGGCCAAAAACCGTTTCGACATTGAAAAAGAGATACAGATCAGGCGCCGGGGGTCGCACAGAGGACCCATACAAAATCCTCACGCCTTCTTCCCCGAACCCTCGCCCTCCTCGGCCAGATCCCACTCCGCCCGCCCGATGGTCTTGCCCAGCCGATGGACGCGATCGCGGAGTTCCATCGGGTTCTTGGACTTGTCGATCATCTCCTCCGCCGAGATCTTGCCGTCGGTGAAGTGCTTCCAGAGGTGCTCGTCGAGCAACTGCATGCCGAACTTCTTGCCGGTCTGGATCGCCGAGTCGATGCGGAACGACTTGTTGTCCCGGATCAGGTTGGCGATGGCCGGAGTGATCACCAGGAACTCGTAGCCCGCGACTACCCCCTTGGTGTCGATCCGGGGCAACAGCACCTGGCTGAGGATGCACAGCAGGGCGGTCGACAGCTGGACGCGGATCTGGTTCTGCTGGGTGACCGGGAAGGCGTCGACGATTCGGTCGATCGTCTTGGCCGCCCCGGTGGTGTGGAGGGTGCCGAACACCAGGTGGCCCGTCTCGGCGGCCCGGATGGCGGCCTCGATGGTCTCCAGGTCGCGCATTTCGCCCACGAGGATGGTGTCAGGGTCCTGGCGGAGCGCCCGGCGGAGGGCCTCGGCGAACGACGGCGTGTCGGTGTGGACCTCGCGCTGATTGACGATCGACTTCTTGTGATAGTGGTAGTACTCGATGGGGTCTTCCATCGTGATGATGTGCTTCTCGAAGTTCGTGTTCACATAGTCGATCATGGTCGCCAGCGAGGTGGTCTTGCCCGAGCCGGTCGGCCCGGTGACCAGGAACAGCCCGCGGGGGCGCCGGATGAGCTCCTTGCACATGTCCGGGAGCCCGATCTGCTCGAATGTCAGGAGCCGGTTGGGGATCAGGCGGCAGACGATGGCGATGTCGCCCCGCTGGCGGAAGACCGACACGCGGAACCGCCCCGCGTCGCCGTAGGCGAACCCGAAGTCGGCCGAGCCCACCTCCTGGAGTTCCTGCTGGGAGCGCTCGGGGGTGATCGACTTCATCAGGGTCACCATGTCGTCGGACTCGAGCACCTTGGTGTCGAGGTTCCGCAGCCCGCCGTGGAGCCGCAGGGTCGGCTTTCGGCCCACGGTGAGGTGGAGGTCGGAGGCGTTGAGCTTGATGACGGTGTCGAGCAGGCGATCAATCTGCATGGTGGACATCGAGCGGACTCCATGACCCGGCCGGGCGTCGCGGCCCGCTGCACGCGGACCCAGCGGAACTGTACCCCGGCGGGGCGCGCTGCACCTCGAAGCAGGCGCTGAGGCGGTTCCTCGGGCGCGTGTCGGGCCGGGATCCCGAAGTCGGGGGCTGGGCGGCGCCACCAGCCAGGTGACCACCGGCCCGCCGAGGGGGCCGCTCACCCCGGCCGAGGCGAGCAGGGCGCGGCGGAGAGCCGAGTCGGAGGCCCGCCGAGTGCTCCGGCTGCCGCTGCCGGCTGTAGCGGCCGCGTCGTCCGCGTTGTTGCAATGCCCACATCCGCCCGGTCGAGCAGGAATGCCGGGCGGCCATTCGGATCGAAATGCCGTCCCCGTGCCAGCCGAGGCGGAAGCC
>DOJA01000252.1:17398-19116 GCA_003511945.1 Phycisphaerales bacterium
GCCCGAGTCGTTGAGTTCTCCGGTGCCGGAGTGCGCGCCGTCGCCATCAAGGTCGAGCATCCGCGTGGCCCAGTTGCCCGCCTGCGAGAGCGTCCACTGCTCACGGCGTGTGCGCGACGCGATGCTCCCGCCGCTGCGTGTGCCCTCGTCGGCGTCGGCGACGCGGTCGAGCCCGTCCATCGTGTGCAGCTTCCTGCCGCAGCGAACAGTGTGGAATAGACCCATTCATGTGTGCCATCCAGCCGGCATACTCCGGCGGCAATCCCGCCTTATGCTCATAGCGGATAGCACCAGGCCGACGCCTGCACCAACGATTGTGTACACGAGCAGATTGAGCATTGCCGGCAGAGCATCGATCTGCACTGACTCTTGAACCTGGACCGTATCCTCTGCTTGCGGACCTCCTACACAGGAACTTGGCGCTTGGGTCACCCTCGGCCGAGTCGCACTCAGACTTGGAAGTTCATCGGTCCACCAGAGTTCGGTCCGCCGAATGCAATAGAATGGCCACCCGGCCTCGCTTTCCAATGTCATATGTGAGCCGTCGATCCAAGGAGTCACAAACGAGTTATTTGACACCATTGTTCTAGTGAAGCCGAACCCAGTTCGTCGGTGTGTGTAGTGCGGCATGGGCCAACCGGCGTCGAGAGCTGTCGGCGGCCATCGACTCTCAATATTACGAACCCGGGGCAGGTGGCCGCTTGATACATCCGCGACTCGGAAACTACAAATGGTGGCGACGACGCCGACAACAACCGCGACCGAGCTGCCCCACAACACATGCGGGAGGGACGGCGGCCATAAACGACGCGGACAGAACATCGATGCAGGAACAGCAGGAGGCGATCCCTTCAGAACGCTGCTGGTGCTCATTGTCGCTGGACCTGTGCTGGGCACTCACACTTTTTTCCTGTCTGGTGGCACCCGTCCGGCAGAGTCACGCTATAACTCTTAAGACTACAAGTGCCCCCTTGGGGGCAGTCCCCAAGACACTTGGCGCAGAAGGACTCCTCATAGGGCTCTTCGCTGCCGGGACAAGAGGTAGTAATCTTGACATTCACCCACTCATTACCAAATCTCAGGCAAGGAAGCAGTAGGTAGGATGGCTTCCGCTCCATGGTACAGTACACACTGAGGCACGGCGCTCCAGGCGCGCACCCCCCACCCCCTGGCTCCTCGTCGATCTCGCCATCTGTCGTCTTCGGCCTGCGTCCTTCCTTGCTGCCGGGGCGTGGCATCTGCGGTTCTTCACTGTACAACCCCATCGGGTCCGTCCGCACGACCGCCCTATTCGCCACATACGCGTACAGCGACATCCCCTCGACATACCCGAGCGGGTCGCGCCGCGTCCATCTCCCAAGATCTGTTAGGTACGCTCTGTGGCGCACATGACACAAGGAGTCGATCGCCCAGTCGTGCTCGTAGCCGGCGTAACCACTTCTATTGCCGACACCCGATGTGCTCAGCAGCCCGCGCCCGCCGCCTGAAGTGAGCAGTTGCAGCGCGTCATCATCCAGGTCGGTATCGCCATCAAGGTCCATGTCGGCCACGACAGAGTACGGCACCGGGTTCTGCGCCAGCAGATTGAGCATGAAGTCCGAGTCCGCAGAATCCTCGTCGCCATCACCATCAAAGTCACCCGACGCGATGACGGTGGGAACACCGAACGCCGAGTAGCGCACGCTCTCGCAGCGCCGCACGCCCCAAGGTGTCGACCA
>DOJA01000252.1:19214-23226 GCA_003511945.1 Phycisphaerales bacterium
TTCTGGCAATAGTAGGTGCGTTCCTCGCGGGCCGGCGGGACTGCCCTCAGGCGGCTTGCGGCAGGGCGGCCGCGTGGCGGCGAGGGAGCGGGCTTGTTCTATCCAAGACGCCCGGGTGAACACGCCGCAGACTCGGGGACGCGTGCGCGTGCCCGTGCTCGCCTCGGCCTGAAACCGAACCCCCGCCCCGACAAGGAACCCACTGTGAAGACCGCTTGCCTCCTGTTGACCCTGGCCTTGCTCGCACCCCTTGCGTCCGCGCGACAGGAAGCGCCCGTCGCCCGGCGGGGGTACGAAGCCACCGCCCTCGTCGCCGAATCGCTCGAGGTCCCCTTCCTGCGCTGGGGGGACGCCATCATGGTCGAGAATGTGATGATCAACGGCAAGGGGCCTTACCGCTTCGTACTCGACACCGGCGCCGAGGGCGCGGGGCGCATCGATCAGGCGGTGATCGACGCGCTGGCGCTCCCCGCGGCGGGATCGGGCAGGACCCGTCACATCATCGGTGAGGAGCGGGAGGTTGTCACCCGGCGGCTCGACACGCTCTCGATCGGCGCGCTGTCGTTCTCCAATGTCACGCTGATCGGGGGCGACTACGACGCCCGGATGCGCTCCCCGGGCCTCGGCCCCGTCCACGGCATCCTCGGATACCACCTTTTCAGCGAGTACCTGCTGACGATCGACTACCCCGGGCGGATGATCCGCGTCGCCAAGGGCGCCCTGCCGGAGCCGGACGGCAAGTCGGTCCTGGCCATCGTGAGCGACGACGAGGACCCCGAGGTCGAAGTGACCATCGGGGGCCAGAGCGCCAAGGCCCTGCTCGACACCGGCGCGCAGACCATGCTCGCGCTGCCCTCGGCGTTCGCCAAGCAGGTGAAGTTCAGCGGCGAACTCGAGCCCATGGGGCGTGAGCGTCCCGCCAAGGTTCATCGGGGCACGCTGGACGGTGCGGTGCGCCTCGGCGAGATCGAGATCGACGACCCGGCAACGGTCGTCTCGGAGACGCTCGTGCAGCCGGTGGTGGGCGTGCGCTCGCTGGCGCTCCTGGCCGTCACCTACGACCAGAAGAACGGGCGGGTGCGCGTCGTGCGCCCCGCCGCGCGTCCCCGCTTCGGAATCGAGTTCGGATGGACCGGTGCGCGCCCGTACCGGTTCTCGGGCGTGACCGACAACGGCGCCGCTGCGGCGGCGGGGCTGCGGGCGACGGACCGCATCATCAGCATCAACGGGCAGGCGTTCGAGACGATCGACCGGGAGAGCATGCTCCGGCTGCAGGACCTGGCGACCATGACACTCGTGGTGGAGCGGGAGGGGGCGGAGATGGTGCTGCGCCTCTCGCCGAGGTGAGGAGCGGGGCGCGGGGACCTCGCCCCGGGGCGCCCGTCACCCGGCGGTGGCCATGTCGCCGACCTGGGCCATGCGGGCGATCTCGCCGGGGGTCGTAGTGCCCTTGAGGACCTTCACCTTGCCGTCCTCGACCAGCGTGCGCATGCCGCTGGCGATGGCGGCCTTGCGGAGCAGGGAGACGGTCTCCTGGCGGAAGGTGAGGTCGCGGAGTTCGGAGTTCATGACCATCATCTCGAAGATGGCCTTGCGCCCGCGGTAGCCGGTGTTGCTGCAGTTCTCGCAGCCGACGGGCTTGTAGATCGTGTTGCGGGCCAGGTCTTCCTTGGTGATGCCCACGAGCTGGAGGTACTTGGGGTCGGGGCTGGTGTCGGGCTGCTTGCACTTGGGGCACAGGACGCGGATGAGGCGCTGGGCCATGACCGCCTGGATGGAGGAGGCGACGAGGAAGGGCTTCACGCCCATGTCGATGAGGCGGGTCATCGCGCTGGGGGCGTCGTTGGTGTGCAGCGTGCTGAACACGAGGTGGCCGGTGAGGGCGGCCTGGATGGCGACCTCGGCCACTTCCTTGTCGCGGATCTCGCCCACCAGGATGATGTTGGGCGCCTGGCGGAGCATGGCGCGGAGCACCGAGGAGAAGTTCAGCCCGATCGACTCGCGCACCTGGCACTGGTTGATGCCGGTGAAGGCGTACTCGATGGGGTCCTCGGCGGTGATGATCTTCTTGTCGGGGCGGTTGAGGATGTCCAGCGCGGAGTAGAGCGTGGTGGTCTTGCCCGAGCCGGTCGGCCCGGTGACGAGGAAGATCCCGTTGGGACGCCGGATGATCTTGTTGAAGACCTGCAGGTTCTCCGCCTCGAACCCGATGTTCTCCAGCCCGATGCGGACGGAGTCGGGGCGGAGGATTCGCAGGACGACCGAATCGCCGTGGTAGGCGGGGCAGGCGCTGACGCGGAAGTCGATGGTCTTGTCATCGATCGGCATCTTGATGCGCCCATCCTGGGGGACGCGCTTCTCGGCGATGTTCATGCCCGCCATCAGCTTGAAGCGGGCGATGACCGCGTTCTGCATGCGCTTGGGCAGGTTGTCGCGCTCCACGCACACCCCGTCGATTCGGTAGCGCAGGCGGACGCGGTCGGCCATCGGCTCGATGTGGATGTCGCTCGCCTCCCACTCGAGCGCGGCGTCGATGATCGAGTCGACCGCGGCCACCACGACGTGCTCGTCGCTGGCGCTGCTCACGGCGCCCGCGCGCCGACCCGCGATCACCTTCGACCAGGCGAGCTCGATCGAGCGCGGCGCCGAGAGCGTCACCAACACCTGCTCGCGATCGAACACCGAGTCGGCGGCGGCGCGCGCGTTCGGGTCGAGCGGGTCCGCGAACGCCACGAGCACGCCGCCGTTCTGGCGGCGCAGCGGGATGAAGCGCTGCGTGCGGCCGATCTCGATCGGCACGTTGCGCACGACCGCGGCGTCGATCGCCTCGAACTCCGCGTGCACGACGGGCACGCGCAGCAGCAGCGAGAGCGTCGCGAGCAGCTGCTCTTCCGACACGAGGTCCTGCTCGAGCAGGATCGCGCCGAGCCGTTTGCCCGAGCCTGCGCGCTGGAGCGCGAGCGCGCGCTCGAGCTCCGGGACGGTCAAGAGGCCCTTGTCCACGAGCACTTCGCCGAGCCGCACGTCCTGGGGCGCGGCGGTGATCGCCTCGTCGATCACGGCGTCGTCGACGAAGCCGAGCTCCTTCAGCACCGCGAGCAAGGGGCGCGGCGGCTTGATGCGCGCGTGCACGCGCTCCGCGTGGCGGAGCTTCTCCTCCGTGAGGGCGCCGCTGCGCAGCAGCAGCGCGATCACGCCGGTGTTGGCGTCGGACATGGCAGCCTCCGTGCGGCGCGCCCTGCGCTACTGGCCGAGCTGCACGAGGTTCGCGAGCAGCTCGTTGGTGGTGGAGACGGTGCGCGTGTTGGCCTGGAACGCGCGCTGCTGAAGGATCAAGCGCACGAACTGGGCCGCGAGGTCCACGTTCGACTGCTCGATGTTGCTCGAGCGGATCGAGCCGAACTGGCCGGTGCGCGGCCCGCCGATCAGCGGCTGGCCCGACTCGCGCGACTCCGTCCAGTTGTTGTTGCCCGCGGCCTGCAGGCCTTCGACGGCGGGGAAGCTCGCGAGCGCGACCTGCGCGATCGGCCGCGTCTCTCCGTTCGAGAACGTCGCCACGAAGAAGCCCGAGCGGTCGACCGCGATCGACGTCAGCGTGCCGGGCGCGAAGCCGTCCTGCTGCTGCGAGTTGATGCTCGAGGCGGCGGCTACCTGCGTGGTCGCCGTCAAGCTGCCCGCGCTGCCGAAGTCGATCGAGATGACTTGGTTCGCCGCGCCGCCGCCCGAGAACTGGTACGTGAGCGGCGAGCCGGTCTGGGCGATCAGGCTGCCCGTCGTGTCGAAGTCGAGCGTGCCCGAGCCGATCGCCACGGCCGTGTCGGTCGGGCTCGCGAGCGGCAACGTGGTGTCGCCGGGCGGGAGCGTCGCCGTCCAGCTCCAGGTGTTGGTGCCGGTGCGCGTGAAGAAGACGTCCGACGTGTGTGGGTTGCCGAGCGAGTCGAAGAGCGTGACGCCGGTCTGGAAGTTGGCGGTGCCGGTGGTGTTGGAGAGGTTCAGCGGCCCGACCAGCGGC
>DOJA01000147.1 GCA_003511945.1 Phycisphaerales bacterium
GGGGCCGGGGGGGGGGGTCAGGATTCCGGCGCGAAGCCGCGGCGCATCGTGTTCTCGGCACTGGCCCGGGGCTCGACGAACTGAAGGAGGTACTCGGACCCGCCCGCCTTGCTGCCCACGCCGCTCATCCCGAACCCGCCGAAGGGATGTCGCCCGACAATCGCCCCGGTGATGCCCCGGTTGAGGTACAGGTTCCCCACGCGGAACTCGCGCTTGGCCCGCTCCAGGTTCGATGGCTTGCGGCTGAACACGCCCCCGGTGAGCTTGTAGGGTGAGCCATTGGCCATCGCCAGCGCCTCGTCGAACGAGCCGGCCCGCAGGACCGCGAGGACAGGGCCAAAGATCTCTTCTCGTGCGATGTCGTGCTCCGGGCGCACGCCCGTAAAGATGTGCGGCCCGACGAACACGCGCCCGGTGCGCTGCTCGAGCCCCGCGGGAGGTTCCATCGCGAGCGCAACGGTCGACTGCGCCCGCCCCCGCGCGATGAAGCGAAGGATCTTCGCCTTGGACTCGCTGTCGATCACCGGGCCGATGTCCGTGCCCGGGAGCGCGGGGTCTCCGATCACGAGGGCTTTGGTGGACTCGACCAATCGCTCGACGAAGTGGTCGTGGGCGCTGTCGAGCACGATGCAGCGCGACGCGGCGCTGCACTTCTGGCCCTGAAAGCCGAAGGCGGAGTGGCGCACGCCCAGGACGGCCTCGTCGAGATCGGCGGACTCGTCGATGATGACCGCGTTCTTGCCCCCCATCTCGCAGACGACCTTCTTCACATGGTGCTGGCCCTCGGGCGTCTCCGCCGCGGCACGGAGGATGTCCAGCCCCACCGCCTTGCTGCCGGTGAAGGCGATCAGGGCGATGCGGGGATCGCGCACGAGGGCCGCCCCGGTCGTCTCGCCCGGCCCGGGGAGCAGGTGCAGCGCCCCGCGCGGCACGCCGGCCTCCCACAGGATGTCGCTCATGATCGACGCGATGCCCGGGGTCTGCTCCGCCGGCTTGAGGACCACGGTGTTGCCCGTCACCAGCGCCGCCACGGTCATCCCGCAGCAGATCGCCAGCGGGAAGTTCCAGGGCGAGATCACGGCGGCCACACCCCGGGGCTGGTGCCACTGCTCGTCGAGCTCGCCGATGAACCGTCCCAGCCGGGCGCGGGCGAAGAGCGGGACGGCGTGGCGCGCGTAGTAGTCGCAGAAGTCGATCGCCTCGCACACATCCGCGTCGGCCTCGCGCCAGGTCTTGCCGGCCTCCTTGACCATCACGGCGCTCAGGCCGTCGCGCCGCTCGCGCATGACTGCGCCGGCGCGGACGATCACCCGGGCGCGCTCCACCGGGTCGGTGTCCCGCCAGCGGGGGAAGAAGCCCAGCGCCTCCCCCACCGCACTCCGGGCGTCGTCGGGCGTCCGGTCGCTCGCAACACGCGGCACCGTCGCGCCGCGGACCGCCTTGTCGAACGCCTCGCGCACCGCGCGGACCGAGAAGTCGCGCGGGGGCTCGTTCACAAACGCGCGCCCGTCGCCCAGTCCATCGACCGCGGGCGAGAGCGCGTGGCGCTCGGCGGCGACGACGCTGAGGTCCGGCGCCGCGCTCGAACCCCCGGTGTGGGGCGACGCCAGCAGGCGCGAGGGGTCGGCGTTGTCCAGGAATCCCGCCTTCAGCCAGGACTCGTTGCTCGTGTTCTCCAGCAGGCGCCGGACGAGGTAGGCCATCCCGGGGATCATCTCGCCCACGGGGACATACTCGCGGACGCGCAGGTCCATCTCGGCGGCGGCGTGCTTGAGCTGGTCCGCCATCCCGTGGAGCATCTGCAGTTCGATGGCTGCGCGGGGAAGTCCATGGCGTTCGAGCGCGTCGAGCGCCGCAGCGATGGAGCGGACATTGTGCGACCCCAGCGCGAGCCGCACCCCACCCTGGCCCTCGCGCCGCGGCGTGTGCGCCAGGAAGACCTCCGCCATGCGCTCGAAGCAGGCGTCGGTCTCGCGCTTGGTGGGCCAGACCGGGCACGCCCAGCCCTGCTTCTCGGCGTTGATGGTCTCGTAGTCCCAGTAGGCGCCCTTCACCAGCCGCACGGTGACCACCCGCCCGGTGCGCGACGCCCACTCGCACAGCCGCCGCGCGTCGTCGTCCCCCGAGCGCAGGTACGCCTGCATGGCGAGCCCGGCGTTGAACGGGACGCGCTCGCAGCAGCGCTGGAACAGTTCGATCGTCAGGTCCTTGAGCGCGAACTGCTCCATGTCGAAGTTGATGAACACGCCCTTGGAGCGGGCCAGTTCGAGCACCGGCGCCAGACGGGTCATCAGGTCCCCGATCGAGCCCTCGGTGTCGATCGGGTCGCAGCGGGCGCTGAGCGAGGACACCTTGATGGAGACATTCGTCCGCGGGATCGGCCCCAGATGGTCGCGCTCCAGGCGCTCGCTGTGCTTCCAGGGCGCGACGCGCGAGGGCAGGTTCGCGATCAGGTCTTCGTACTTGGCGCGGTAGCCATCGGCCTCCGCGTCGCTCAGGCAGGCCTCGCCCAGGAGGTCCACGCTGAACGCGATGCCCTCCTTCCACAGCGATTCGAGCTGGGGCACCGCTCCGGCGGCGTCGGCGCCCGCGATGAACTTCGACGCCATCCCCTTGATCTGGCCGGAGATCGTCTTCACCGCCAGCCCCTTGGCGAGCGTGCCGGCCCTCAGCGCGGCACCGATGGCGGTCGGCACGGTCACCCCCGGCTGGGAGAGGTAGTCGCTCAGGTGGTCGTAGACCGCCTCGGGAGTTCGGAGGGTGGGGAACGCGTCAACGAATCGGAACATCTCCACCTTGAAGCGGGGGTCCTTCATGGACCACTCCATCAGGGCGTCGGAGTAGAACTTCGCCGACAGCACGCCGGTGCGGTGCGTGCGGGCGCGCTGGAGCATGTCGCGCCCCAGTTCCTCGATCCGCGCTTCACGCCGGCCCGAGCCGGGGTCACTGGGGCGGGGCGACGCGCCCGGAGCGGGAACAGCCACGGGCTTCGAGGACGCCCGGCGGGAAAAGAGGGCCATCCGAGTCCTTTCTTCGCGCCCTCATTCGAGAGCGCTCGACGGCCCGGATTGTACGCGCTCCCTCTACCGGGCTGTCACGGCCCGACATGGTTGAAGTTGTCCCAGGGCCCGGCGGTCGCGGGGTCGGTGGAGACCGGGCCCACCCGGTTGGGCCCCACCATGCAGCCCGTGACTTCGATCGTGCCCAGGGCGTTGTCGGAGACCGAGTTGCGGACGCAGAGGTTGCCGCAGCCCTGGAGGTCGATCCCGTCGTCGGTGTTGTTCGTGCAGGCGTTGGAGTCGAAGCGGTTGCCGGCGCCGTGGGCGAAGATCCCGTCCCCATCGTTCGCGTGGCTGCCGTTCCCGACCACGACGCACTCGTCGCGCACGACGATGCCGGAGCCCCCGTTGCCCCGCGCGGTGCAGTTGAGAATGGAGACGGACAGGGAAAAGTTCTGGACCTCAAACCCGTGAGAGATGTTCAGCGCCGCGGTGCAGGCGGTCACGGTGCAGCCGGAGATGAGGCGGAAGCCGAGAACGCCGTTCTGGCTGGCGGTGCAGTTGGTGGCCGAGGAGTACGCGCCGACGATGATGCCGTCGACCGAGTTGTCCCGCGCGGCGCAGTTGAGCAGCGCGGACCCCTGGCCGGTCGAGAAGCCGTGGCTCCCGTTGTCGATCGCGGCGCAGTCCGACAGCGAGGACCCGGCGCCGACTTGGATCCCGGTGCTGGAGTTGGCGATGGCCACGCAGGCGTCCATGACGCTCTGCCCGACGAAGAACCCGCTCGCCAGATTGTCGGCGGCGCGGACACTGTGGAACCCAAGCGCCGTGGCGTTGGAGCCGGAGATGCCCGCCTGCCCGAACCCGCGGACGGTCCCGTTGAGGACCGTGACATTCGCGAGGTTGTCGTCGATGCGGATCCCATCGAGCGTGCCGACGCCCGTGCCGACGACGCTGAACCCGTTCAGGTCGAGCGTCACATGGCTGGCCGTGATCTGGACCCCGTGCGCGCCGGCGAGCCCCTTGATGTCCTCCGCCAGGTAGTACGAACCCGGGGTGTTGATCACCACCGGGGCAACCACCGCCGGGTCGTTGCGGATCGCCCGGCGCGGCGACACATCGTCGATATCCTTCATGGTCGGGCCGACCGGGCCGGCCGGCGGGTTGAGGTCGCCGCCCAGGGCGGCCGGGACGCCGAGGGTGAGGATGATGCCGACGACGCTGGTCCGTAGGGTCATGACTGGGGTCCTTTGTGGAACGCCCCCGATCGGGCGCCTCTGGAAACCTATTCCTGATCGGCTCGGGGTCCAGCGGATCGTGGGAAAGCTCGTCGCTCCGTGGCACTGCCCCTAGAATCAGGTGCGTGGTCAATCCCCCTCGGTCATCCAAGGGAAAGGTCCTGGTCGCCATGTCCGGGGGGGTCGATTCCTCCGTGGCGGCGGCGCTCCTGGTCCGCGAGGGGTACGAGGTCGTCGGCTGCTTCATGCGCCTCGGCTCTCCCGGTGAGTCGCTCGACCGACCCGGGCCGCCCGACGGCGGGTCGTGCGCTGCCGGCTCGGCGCGGATCGGGCACCAGGGGTGCTGCTCGATCAACGACGCCGCCGACGCGCGCCTCGTGGCGGGCGAACTGGGCATCGCCTTTTATGTCTGCAACTTCAAGAGGGACTTCGGGCGCATCATCGACTACTTCGTCGACGAGTACGCCAGCGGGCGCACCCCCAATCCCTGCGTGCGCTGCAACGACTGGCTGAAGTTCGGCAAGCTGCACTACTACGCCCAGCAGATCGGGGCCGACTTCGTCGCCAGCGGGCACTACGCGCGGGTTGAGAAGTCCAACCACGGAGCCACGGAGTCACGGAGGGGGCAGGATGGTTCCGAGTACCGATTGATGCGGGGCGTCGACCACTCCAAGGACCAGTCCTATGTCCTGTTCGGCGTGCCCCGGGAGCAACTGGCGCACACGCTGCTGCCCATCGGCGGCTTCCAGAAGCCCGCGGTGCGCGACCTCGCGCAGCAGTTCGGGCTGCCCGTGTTCGACAAGCCCGATTCTCAGGAGATCTGCTTCGTCCCCGACAACGACTACGCGGGCCTGGTCGAGTCCCGCGCTCCGGGGGCCGCCCGCGAGGGCGCGGTGCTCGACGAGGGCGGCGCGGTCGTCGGCTCGCACGGGGGACAGCACCGGTTCACCATCGGCCAGCGCCGGGGTGTGAGCGTATCGCTGGGGTACCCCGTCTATGTCGTCGCGAAGGATCCCGCGCGGAACACGATCACCGTCGGCCCGCGCGAGCGGCTCATGACCGCCGGCTGCACCGCGGGCGAGGCCAACTGGCTCGTGCCCGACGACTGGTGGCGCGGGCGGTCCGCCCGTGAACCCTCGGGCTGGACCCCCGTCCTCGCACGCCATCGCTACAACGGGGCCGCCTCCCCCGCCCGCGCGCGCCGGCTGGGCGACTCCGACTCCCCCACTCCCTCGGGACGCACGGGACGGTTCGAGGTCTCGTTCGACGAGCCCCAGCAGGCGGTCACGCCCGGTCAGGCGATCGTGCTCTACGACGCGCTCGAGCCCGATGTCGTCCTCGGCGGGGGGTGGATCGAGGGTGCCGTCAGTCCGACAGCGTGATCCACAGCAACTTCTCCCGCGGGACGATCAGCACGCTGTTCTTGCCTACATCCCGGCGCCGCAGCACGGCGTACTCGTCGAACAGCGACACCTCGTCCACCCGCGTGATCGGCCCCTGCCAGTCCGCCGCCGCCGCCCCGACGGTCGGGTCGATGCGGAGCTCGACCGTCAGGTTCCCGCTCAGCGACCAGCGCCCGAGCCCCGCGTCCAGCCCCTGGCCCTGCGCCGCCGAGGGCGAGCCGGTCAGCCAGGCGACGCCCAGCGCCGCCGCGGAACAGAGGGCGAGCACGCCCAAGCCGTGAGAAACGATGCGCTTCATTCCTGCCGTCCTTTCGTCAGAGTCGGAGCGGTACACTCGCTCACCATGGCCAATCCCGAGGTGCGAACCACTCTTCCCAACGCGCGACGGACGCCCCGGTTCGCCGGCGTCGCCACATTCTGCCAGTACCCGCCGATCGAGCGCGTGCCGCCCGAGCAGTCGCCGGTGGACTGGGCGCTCTACGGCGCGCCGTTCGACTCCGGGGTGACCTACCGCCCCGGCGCGCGGTTCGGCCCGCGGGCGGTGCGGAACGAATCCCAGTATGTGAAGCCCTACCACATCGAGCACGGGCTCCAGCTCTCGGAGGTGCTCAGTCTGGCCGACGCGGGTGACTCGCCCATCATGCCCTACGACTGCGAGCAGAACGCGCGGGTCGTGGCGGACTTCGCCCGGACGATCGGCGATCCCGGGCACACGCGGCTCATGATGATCGGGGGCGATCACTCCAACGGACTGGCGAACATCCGCGCCACCTTCGACCGGACCGGGCGCCCCGCCGGCGGGCTCGCGGTGATCCACTTCGACTCCCACCTCGACACGACCAATGTCACCTTCGACGAGAAGTACTCGCACGCCTCGCCCTTTATCCGCTCGATCGAAGAGGGGCTGATCGACCCCAGGCGGATGCTCAGCGTGGGGATCAAGGGGCCGCTGAACACGCCCAAGGACCTGGAGTACCCGCGCGACCACGGCATCACGGTCGTCTTCCGCGAGCAGCTCATGCGCGAAGGAACGACGACGATCGACGCCTTCCTCCGGCGGATCGGCGATGCGCCGGCGTACCTGTCGTTCGACATCGATGTCGTGGACCCGGCCTTCGCGCCCGGGACGGGCACGCCGAGTGTCGGGGGCCTGACCTCGGCGGAGGCCTTCGCGCTGCTGCGCCGGCTAGCGACCGGGGGCAAGGACGGGCAGGTCAGGCCGCCGAATGTCGTGGGGGCGGATGTGGTCGAGGTGCTGCCCGACCGCGATGTGCAGGGCATCACCGCGCTGCTGGCGGGGCACATGGCGTTCGAGATTTTGTGTTTGGACGGGCTGCGCCGGCGGGGTTAGTCGGCTTTCGACGGAGCTACGCCGCCTTTCGCTCCACGCTCGCGTGGCGCGCCGTCCGGCAGACCTCGATCAGCTTCGCCTTGTCGATCGGCTTGGTGGCGTAGCCATCGCACCCGGCGCTCAGGCACTTCTCCGCGTCGCCGCTCATCGCGTGGGCGGTCAGCGCGACGATCGGCAGCGTGCACCCCTTGGCCCGCAGGAGCCGGGAGGCCTCGTAGCCGTCCATCTCGGGCATCTGCATGTCCGTCAGCACCAGGTCCACCGGCGGGGGCGAGAGCAGCGGGCTGTCGAGCGTGCCGTCGACGGTGAGGGCCTCGACCGCGAGTTTCCCGTTCTCCACAGGGCGGACATCGGCGCCCGCCTTGCGCAAGTGGAACGAGATCAGCCGGATGTTGTCCGGACCGTCTTCGGCCAGCAGGATGCGGAGCCCGTGAAGGGGCAGCGCCCCCCCCGCGGGGGGCGGCGCCGCGGGACGCTTCTCCTGCACAACGCACGCCCATCCCGGCTCGATGAGCGCCACCCGCGAGACATCGCCCGTCGCGATCGTGGCGGTGAACACGCTGCCCCGGCCCGGGACGGAGTCCACCAGGATGTCCCCCCCGAGCATCTGCGCCAGCCGCCTGGAGATCCGCAGACCCAGCCCGGTCCCGCCGAACTTCCGGGTCGTTGAGCTGTCGGCCTGCGAGAAGGCGCCGAACAGGCGCGACACCTGCTCGGGCGTCATGCCGATGCCCGTGTCGAGGATCTCGAAGCGCAGGAGCCCCATCGCCCGATCGTGCCCGACCCGGATGGTCACGCCCCCGATCTCGGTGAACTTGATCGCGTTGCCCACCAGGTTGACCAGCACCTGACGGAGGCGCACGGGGTCGCAAGTGATCGTGGCGGGCACCAGCGTCTCGAAGACGGCCTCGAGCGCCAGCTTCTTCGCCTGCGCCTTGACCGCCATGAGCGAGAGGACCTCGTGCACGACCTGGTCCGGGTGCGTGTCGATCGCCTCGACGGTCATCTTGCCCGCGTCGATCTTCGAGAGGTCCAGGATGTCGTTGATGATCGCAAGCAGGTGCTCGCCGTTGCGCCGGATGGTCTGGATGTACTCGTTCCGCAGCACCGAGTCCGCATCCTGGTCCGCGGCGGCCTCGGCCAGCAGGTCGGTGTAGCCCAGGATCGCGGTCATGGGCGTGCGGATCTCGTGGCTCATGTTGGCGAGGAACTCGCTCTTGCTGCGGTTGGCGCTCTCGGCCCGCTCCATCGCGTCGGTGAGCTGGGCCTGGAACCGCTTCTGCTCCGAGATGTCGCGCGCGATCTTCGAGGCCCCGGTCACCTGCCCGTTCTCGTCGCGGATGGGCGAGAGGGTGACCGCGATGTCCACCCGCGAGCCGTCCGCCCGCAGCCGCTGAGTCTCGAACTGGTGCGGCTGCTCGCCCCGGCGCAGGCGGGCCATGACCTCGTGCTCCTCGTGGGCGCGGTCCGGGGGGATGATCGTGCTGATCGACCGCCCGATCATCTCCGAGGCCGGGAACCCGAACAGGCGCTCGGCCCCGCGGTTCCAGGTGGTGACGGTCCCGTCCAGCGTCTTGCTGATGATCGCGTCTTCCGTCGATGTGACGATCGACACCAGCCGGGCCTTCTCCTTGTCTGCCGCCTTCTTGGCGGTGATGTCGAACCGGATGGAGACGAACCGCTCCGCCCGCCCGTCGGCCCCCAGGAAGGGAACGATGGTGCTGTCAACCCAGTAGAGCTCGCCCGACTTGGTGCGGTTGCACACCTCGCCGCGCCACGCGCGTCCCAAGGCGATCGTCCGCCACATCTCCACCCAGAACGCCTTGGGGTGCATCCCGGAGTTGAGGAGCCGGTGGTCCTGCCCCAGCAGGTCCTCGCGCGAGTACCCGCTGATGGTGCAGAACCCGGTGTTCACATCCACGATCCGCCCCCGGGCGTCGGCGACCGACAGGATCGCGTGCTGATCCAGCCCCGCCCGGAGCGCCGCCACCTCGCGCAGCGCCGCCTCCGCCTCTTCCTTCGCCCGGGCCAGCCCGGAGGTCATCGAGCGCGCGATCGCCTGGGCCCGCGTCCGCGCCGAGCCGAGGTTCCACACAAAGGCGCACATCGCCAGCGTGAGCACCCCCCCCACCGCCGCCGTCGCGCCCACGCGGGACCGGTCGACGCTCGCGTGGAACACGGGTGAGGTGCTGATCTGGAGCGTCCACTGCCGCCCGCCGACCTCGACGGGCGCGCGATGGACGAACATCCGCCCCTCATAGTCCGAAGCGTCCACCTCCCCCTCGGCGTGGCGCAGGTGATCGTCCGCGTCGTACAGAAGCGTCGCCCGCTCCACACCCGGTCCGTCGTAGACCTCGATGTCGATCAGCCCCTCCACGGACTCCATGATCCCCGCCAGCGCGCCCTCAGCGGTGATGGGCATATAAGTCCATCCCACGCAGCACGCCTCGCGCTCTTCGTTCGTCCGGGGGAAAGACCCGTTCCGATACACCGGCAGCAGGTACAGGAGCCCGCCTCGTCCCTCGTCGTCCTGCCGCAGGCGAACCCGGCCCGTCAGCGCGGGCCGCCCCGTGCGCATCGCCCGCTCGGCGGCCTCGCGACGGACCGGCTCCGACCCGATGTCGTACCCCCACGCCGCCCGGTTCGGCTCCAGCGGCTCGATGTACTTGATGACGAAGAGATCCTCCGCCCCCTCGGCGCTGAGGACGCGGAACTCGGGCGCGCCGTCCGCGCGCGCCGAGGCAACGAACGCCTCCAGGTCCCCTCGCGCCACCCGCTGGATGAACCCCTGCCCCAGCGCCCCGCCGAACTCGCTTGATATGTTCCGCGACGCCGCGTACGCGCGGAACTCCGCGCCGCTCACACGCTCGCTCGCGACGAACAAGCCCCGCGCGCCGTGCAGGCCGTACAGGAACTTCTGCATCCGGCGGGCGACCTCGGTCTCCGCACGCTCCGCGAGGCGCTCGAACCGCTGACCCGCCTCCGCGCGCACATCCCGAGCCATCCACAGCGTCGCAAGGGCGGTCAATGTCGTGCCGCACACGAGCACACCGACCGTCGGGAGCAGCGCCCGACCGGCGGTTCGCCCCTCGCCGGCCCCGGCGCCCGCGGCGCCGTGCTCCGACCACTCGCCGAGACGCCACAGGATGACCGGCGTCGCCACGAGCGATAAGAGAACGGCGTCCAGTGCCCTCGCCACACCGCCGGCCGCGTCCGGCAGGATCGCCGGAAGGATGAACATCACCGCGAGCTCGCCCAGCGCGACAATCGCCAGCAGCTCGAGAACAATCCGTGCGGAGGACCTCTTGGTGAACAAGTGCAACCCCGTGTCCGGCGGCATCTTGGCCGCAACGGCGCCCGCCCGCTATCGGCGAGCCGGCCCGGCTCTGTGCATGGTCATCCGGATCCTGCCCAGCGAGCGGGTTGATTCACCGGGGATAACCGGGGATGCCCCACCCGAAACAGGGAGTCGGACTTGGAGTTCCTCACAGAATGACCTGCCTCCTCTGGTGGGACAGGCGTCCCGCCTGTCGCTCCGGCCTGCTCCGACTTTTTCTGTGAGCGGCTCTCAGGCGCGCAACGCCAGCACCAACTCCACCTTCCCCACATGCTCGCTCAGTTCCGACGCGATCTCCACCGGCGAGCGCCCGGCGTCGGCCAGCGCGTAGACGCGCTCCGCCAGCGGATCGGGCGGGGGCTCGCCCGATGAGGGCGTCACCCGCCGGGACTCGATGCGGGCGCTCCCCGTGCGCGCCGGGGCGCCCTCCAGCCGCGACGCCACGCCTTCGGCCCGCTCGACGAGACGCTCCAGTTTCGCGGTGCGGGCGTCGATCTGCGCTGCGCACAGGCGGGTGAGTTCGCGGACATCGCTCATCAGCGCCTCGAGCTCGCGCCGTTCGTCGCTCAGGCGAGCGAACTGCGAGGCCCGCGCCTGCACGCTCTCCGGCGCAGCGCCCGGCGTGAGCCGGCGCCGGACGATCCGCCGGATCGCGGGGAGCGCAAAGAGCGCGGCCCCCGCCGCCAGCAGACCGACCGACCACCAGTCCGTCCGAGTCAGGGCCAGCCAGCACAGCGGGGCGAGAGTACCGACCAAGGCGCGGACCTCCCAAGGACCGGCCAGTTCGGGGGCCGGCGCGGGATGCATCGGTACCATCGGGGCGTGAGCGTGACAAAACCGAGCGACGCGCCCGGGGACGACCGCTGGCGCGCCACGGTCCGCGGCACCCCCGGCGCCCCCGGCGCCCCCCGCGCCCGGCGCATCGCCGAGCGATGGCGACGGCTCACGCTCGGCGGGGGGCCGACTCTGGTGGCCTGTTCGGGCGGGGCCGACTCCTCCGCCCTGGCGCTCGCGCTGGGGGCCTTCGCTCGCGGGGTCTCGCTCGTCCATGTGGTCCACGACCTGCGCCCGGAGCCGGAGGCGCTGGCCGACCGCGACGCGGCCCGGGCGCTGGCGCACCGACTGGGCATGCACTTCGCCGAGCGCCGGGTATGCGTGCGCGGAGATCCCGGCAACGCCGAGGCCAACGCGCGGCGCGCCCGTTACGAAGCCCTCGCCGACGCCGCCCGCGAAGTCGGCGCCCGGTTCGTCGCCACGGGCCACCACGCCGACGATCAGCTCGAGACCGTGCTCATGGCGCTCATCCGCGGCAGCGGCCCCCGCGGGCTCCGGGGGATCGCCCCGCGCCGCGCGCTGGCCGCGGGCGTCACCCTGGTGCGCCCCATGCTCTGGACGACGCGATCGGAAGCCGAGGCGATCTGCACCCGTGCGGGGGTGCCGTGGGTCACCGACCGAACCAATCTTGAGACCGACCGCCTCCGCGCGGCGTTGCGCGCCGGCCCTCTCCGGGAGATCGTCCGGCTGAGGCCCGGCGCGGCGCTCGCCGCGAGCCGCGCGGCGGACCTCCAGCGCGACGCCGCCCGGATGATCGACGACGCGGCCCGCGAACTGTTCGGCGAGGGCTCAGACTGGCCCCGCGCGACGCTGCGGCGGCAGCCCGCGGTCGTCCTCGGCGCCGGGCTCCGGCGCGCCGCCCGACGACTGCTCGAGTCCCGCGGCGCCGACCGGCTCTCGCGCGCCGTCGTCGATCCTGTCGTCCGCGCGGTTCGGGACGGATCAACGGAGCCGCGATGCTTCGACTGGCCCGGGGGCGTGCGGGTCGAGGTGACGGCGCACGGAGTCCGGATGCGCCGCGTCGCGCCCGGCGAAACAGAAAACGAAAGCCCCGGCTGAGGGTCCAGCCGGGGCCGTTGGGTGCGTGGATCCGGGCCGATCAGTTCAGCGCCGGGCTCGGCAGCGCGGGCTCGACTGACTCGACGCCCCCGCCCCCGCCCCCGCCCTCGGCTTCCAACCGGGGCGTGCCGAGGAACGAGTGCTCGAGTTCCAGGCGGATCTTCTCGAGCGCCTTGTTCTGGATCTGGCGGACCCGCTCCTTGGTCACGCCGATGATCTGGCCGACTTCCTCGAGGGTGAGGGGGCGCCGACGCTCATCGGGCGTGTCCAGGCGGAAGCGGTGCTCGATCACCGTCTTCTCGATGTCCGACAGCTCGCAGTGATTCTCGCTGACGATCCGCTTCACCTCGGCGGCGGCGTCCTGCTCGAACTCCGCCCGCTTGGTGTCCAGGAAGTCCGACCGCTCCAGCTTGGGGTCGAAGTCGGTCGGGAACCGCTGGCGGTACTTGCTCAGCTTCATCCCCTGGCGGCTGAACGCCTTCAGGATCGCGCGGCAGGCGTAGGTCGAGAACTTGAACCCGCGGGCGCAGTCGAACTTGTCCACCGCGCGGAGCAGGGCCATGTTGCCCTCGCTCACGAGGTCGGCGAAGTCCACTTCGCTCATCCGCGTGCGCTTGGCCATCGCCAGCACGAGCGCCAGGTTCGTCTCGGCGATCTGCTCCCGGAGCTGGTCCGCCACCCGGTACCAGCGGAGCATCTCCTCCGCCTGGTCGTGGGACGGCCTGCGCTCCGGCGACAGTTCGATCGCCTTCTGCACCTCGCGGATGCGGAAGCGGGCGAAGTTGTACTGCAGGAACAGCACGCGCTCCTCGGCGCCGGTCAGGATCACCTGCTCCGAGGCCTTGGGCAGGCCCTTGCGCGAGGTGTTCAGGTCGTCCATCACCGGGTGGTACCACGACGCGTCGGGCTTGCGGATCGCCGGGGCCTCGTCGTAGATGCGCCGGTGGGCCGCTTCGTCGCGGAACAGCTCGTTGTCGATGAAGTCCTGCTCGCCCGAGAGCAACTCGCGGAGGATCCGCTCCTCCTCGTTGCTGAAGGTCCGCCTGGTCCGCCCGCGCTCCCGGGCCGCCGTGCGGGACACGGCGACACCCTTCCGCCGGGCCAGCCGGTCGAGAGGTGAGTTTGCGTTGAAGCGGCTGGTGCTCATGATCGTCCTTGGTCTTCCGTGTCCTTCTGCTCGCGGGGCTCCGCCCGCGCGTCTGAGCCGTGGGGTCCGGCGCTGAGTTGTTCGCGAAGAAGAATGCTCTGGTTTCAATCCAAACTGAAAATTGCCGGGGTCGTCATGCGGAACCCGTCCGCTCCTCAAACCAGCCGGGGGTGCTCGTTATTCATCTGTCCGGTATACCCCCGGGCTCAGATGGGGCGATCATCGGACCGCCCGCCCGAAACGCTCGACTGTGCCGCTGTGTTGTACGGCTGAGGGTCAGAGATGTTCTCCAACTTGGAATCATTCTAAAACATTTCTCCGCCTTGGGCGAAGTCCGACCCGAGAAGTGCCGCCCACGCCCCCGCTGGCGCCTGTGTTGACGCCCTAATCTGCCCCGGATAGCGTCCGAGGGCCGCGAAATCCGGCGGGGAACGCTCAATTTCGGTTCGGAAGCCGTCCGGGTTATCGGACGCTTCCGGCGTCAGGCCCCCCTCACTCCCCGCTGCCCACGAAAGGACACGGCGACCATGCCATTCACCCTGCCCGAACTGCCCTACGCCGAGAACGCCCTGGAGCCGTGGATCGACGCGCAGACGATGAGTATCCACCGGACCAAGCACCACCAGGCGTATGTGACCAACGCGAACAACGCCCTGGCGGGGAGCGCCCTGGCCGACGCTTCGGCGGACGAGGTGTGTCGCCGGCTGAAGGAGGCGCCCGCGGACAAGCTGGGCGTTGTGCGCAATAACGCCGGCGGGCACTTCAATCATTCGCTGTTCTGGCAGTTGATGGCGCCCCCCGGCAAGGGCGGGGGCGGCGCGCCCACGGGCGATCTGGCTGGCGCGATCAACGCGGCGTTCGGGTCGTTCGACGGGTTCAAGGAGAAGTTCGCCGGGGCCGCCGCGGGACGCTTCGGATCGGGGTGGGCCTGGTTGTGCGCGCACGCGGGCGGGAAGGTGGAGATCTGCTCGACGGCGAACCAGGACAACCCGCTGATGAAGCCCGCGATCGGCGACGCGGCGGGTTGTGGCGGGGCTCCGGTCCTCGGGCTCGATGTGTGGGAGCACGCCTACTACCTGAAGTACCAGAACAAGCGCCCCGACTATGTGGCGGCGTGGTGGAATGTGGTGAACTGGTCGAAGGCGTCGGAGTTGTACGCAAAGGCGAAGTGACGACGCCGGAGGAGCGGGCGCGGGCGCCCCGGGGGACTCTCATGCAGTGGGCAGCGATGTGGTGCGCGGTGATGGTGTGGCTCGTGTGCGCCGTGCCTGTGTTCGCGCAGGGAGCGCGAGCACCGAAGCCGCCCGCCAGATTCCTTGAGCTCACGGTGACCAACCGCTCGGAGGTGAGCGAGGGGGCATTCCCGCTGTTCATCGCGGCGGACGGGCTGGGGTGGAACTCGGCGGGGATCGCGGCGGGAGGCCCGCTGGGGGGGCCACCCGGGAAGCCCGGGGGGTGGTGGTTCCTGATGCCCAGGGACCGCGCCGATGCGATCGCGGAGTTCAAGTTCACCCGCGGCACCTGGGACACGGTCGAGATCGACGCGCAGGGAAAAGACATCGCCAACCGTCGCCTGCCCGACCTGGACTGGTCGGCCACGAGCGACGCGGACCCGATGCTGCGGCTGGAGTTCGTCGTGGAGGGCTTCGCCGACGAGCGCGGCATGCGCTGGCCCCTCGAGAAGCGGGCGAGCACGGTGACAGGCACGCTGCACATCGAGGAGTTCAAGGGCGCGATCATCCCGCTGCCCCGGATGCTGCGGGTGTGGGTGCCGCCGGGGTACGACGCGCCGGAGAACGCCGAGCGGCGCTACCCGATGCTGTTCATGCACGACGGGCAGAATCTCTTCGACGAGGCGACTTCTTTCGCAGGCGAGTGGCGCCTCGACGAGACGGCGACCGAACTCATCGAGAAGGGCGAGATCGAGCCCTTCATCGCGGTCGGCATCGACAACGCCGGACCGGACCGCGCGAACGAGTACCTCCCGCTGCCCGCCGGACGGCGCCTGCCCCGTCAGGGCGGGCTGGGCGATGCGTACATCGGGATGATCCGCAGGGAGATCGAGCCCTGGGTGGCGTCGCGCTACCGCACGGCCCCCGGTCGCGTCTACATGGGGGGTTCGTCGTTCGGCGGGATCGCCACGCTCCACGCGGCCATGAGCCAGCCGGGTTGGCTGTCGGGGATGATCGTCGAGAGCCCGTCGCTGTGGGTGGGCGACGGCGCGTTCATGGAGGCGGTGCAGGAGCGGTGCGAGTGGCCGGCGCGCATCTTCACGGGGATGGGCGACACTGAATACGGGCGCTGGGAGAACGACGATCAGCTGATCAATCTCTTCGGGGTGCTGTGCGCCGCGTTCCGGGGCTGCGGCGTGGAGGAGCCGAACCTGCTCTACATCGCGGGCAAGGGCGACAAGCACAACGAGCAGGCGTGGGCGAAGCGGTTGCCCTTTGCGCTCCGCCAGATGTTCGGGGAGATCAAGCCCAAGTGACCGTGCGCCGGCGCGGTTGAGCCGCGATCACAACCACCCCTCATCGAACCTCATGCCGGGCGAAAGAGGCGCGTCCGAGCCCCGCTCGATCATGCTGGCGACGGGGAACGCGCAGTAGTCCAGCGCGAACGATCCCGCCGGGCGATGGTTGCCCGAGAGGCCGATCCCGCCGAAGGGGAGTTTGCCGGATGCGCCCGCGGTGCCGGTGTTCACATTGACGCAACCGGCGCGGGCCTCGGCGAGGAAGCGGTCAGCGGCGGACTCGTCGCGGGTGAAGATCGACGCGGCCAGCCCGTAGCGGGTGGCGTTGGCCTGATCCATGGCGTCGTCGAGGGAGCGGCAAGTGGTCACGCGCAGGATCGGGCCGAAGACCTCGACATCGCACCCGCAGTCGCGGGCCGGGTCGTCGGCGAGCGAGTAGCGCGGCACGCGGACAATCCCCGGCGTGATGTAGTGACCGCCCGAGGGGTGGTCCATCGCGGCGGACTCGAGAACAACGGCGCCGCCCCCGGAGACGAGGTCGCGCTGGAACTTGAGGACCGCATCGCGGGCCTCGGCGCGGATGATCGGGCCCATGAAGGGCTGCCGGTCGGGCGTGACGCCGCGCGGATCGCCCACGAGCAGCGCGCTGGCCGCCTTGGCGACGGCGCCGATGAACCGGTCCGCGATCGACTCGTGAACGATCAGACGACGGGTGCAGGTGCAGCGCTGGGCGGTGGTGGCGAAGGCGGCGCGGACCGTCTCGATGGCCGCCAGGCGCGGGTCGGCGTCGGGCATCACGACGCAGGGGTTGTTGCCGCCCAGCTCAAGAGCGACGATCCGGCCCGGGCGGTCGAGGTTGGCCTGCAGGATGGCGCGTCCGACGGGCCAGGAGCCGGTGAAGAGGATGCCGTCGAGGTCGTCGTGGGCGACGAGCGCGCGGGCGATGTCGGCGCCGCCCTGCACGAGGTTGATGACGCCCGGCGGCGCGCCGACGGACGCAAGGGCCTGCTGATAGAGCCAGGCGAGCAGCGCCCCCACTGCGGGCGTCTTGTCGCTGGGCTTGAACACGACGGTGTTGCCCGCGAGCAACGCGGGGAGGATGTGCCCGTTCGGCAGATGGACCGGGAAGTTGAACGGACCCAGGACCGCCATCACGCCGTGGGGCCGGAAGGAGCAGCGCCCGCGCCGCGTGGCGCCCAGCGGGATCTCGAACCCGGAGACGCGGGCGCGCCCGGAGCCGTCGGACATCGCGCCCTCGAGCAGCGTGGTGTCGGCCTTGACTGCCAGGAGCTTCGCCTCGGCCTCGGCCTCCCACATCGCCTTGCCGGTCTCGTCGCACAGCAAATCAGCGATGGCGCGGTGCTGCTCCTCGACGAGGGCCTTGAACCGGCGCAGTGCGCCCGCGCGCTGATCGACGGACGCCCTCGCCCACGCGGGCGCGCTCCGTCGTGCGGCGGCGATCGCCTCGTTCACATGGCTCGCGCGGGGCGAGCCCTGCCAGACGGTGCGCTCGGGGTGCGCGGGGTTGTGCGAGCGCACGAACGCGGCGCCGTCCGGCGGGATCGGGCGCCACTCGCCTCCGATGAGGTCGGCGGGCGCCGACGGGGAGAAGTCCGCCATCGGGTCAGACCTCCGCGGGGCGCCGGCGACGGGTGGGGGCGGCGGCCGGCTTGGACTTCGGGCCGGGCTCGGGCGCCATCGGGGCGTGCAGGTCCAGGGGTGTGATCCCCACCGGCGCGCCGGGAGCCAGGCGGAGCGCGTCGGCGTACTCGCGGGGCAGGCGCACGCCGCCCTTGGCGCCGGTGGTTTGCGCGTAGGGCGCGTGGACCGCGATGAAGTCGCCCTCGTCGGTCGTGACGCTGACAAACCCCGCGCGCTTCGCCTGCGAAGCGGGGCAGGTTCCCTGGTAGACCGCACGGGCCGTGTCGCGCACGAGGGTGATGTCCCTGGTGTCGCACTCGAGGTGCGGCCCGCCGTCGAAGGGATCGATGCGGTTGGTGTACTTGAAGCCCAGGGCCTCGAGCATCTTGCGGGCGGGCACGGTGTCGCGCCCGACCTGGGCCACGCCCTGGCGGGCCTCGGCGGGGAGGAGCGACAGGTAGATCTCCTCGCGCGGCAGGAGCGATGTCATGAACTCGCGCGAGTACTGGCAGAAGCGGTCGGCCTCGGCGTAGGGCAGGTTGATGAACTTGCGGCCCAGGTGCTCCCAGAAGGTGTTGCGCCCGTCGGGGGTGATGGGGGCCATCATCTCCGCGAGGATGTGGTCGGAGAACTGCTCCGGGAACAGCCCCATGAAGTGGAAGCGGATCAGCGCGATCTGCTTGCCGAGCTTCTCCGGGTGGCGGCGGAGCGACGGGCCGACGATGAGCCCGCCGATCTCCGAGGGGCCGGACTCGTCGAGGTACAGCTTGGCGGTGATGTGCGTGGAGCCGACCTGCAGGTCCTGGCTGAAGAACTCGCGCCGGCGCAGCTCGAAGGAGACATTCGGGCTGCCGGGCTGGCCCATCTTGGCGACGATCATCGAGGTGCCGTGGCAGGTGTTCGTCTCGGCGTCGGCGAGGACGAACATGAAGAGCGGGGAGTTCTTCACCGCGCTGCGATCGCCGGTCCCCGAGACGAACGGCTCGGCGAGGAGCGCCGATCGGAACGACGCGCGGCTGCGGGAGATCTTCTCCGCGATGATGTCCTTGTCCGCCGGCAGATTAATGAAGTGGACCGTCTTGGCCAGCTTCAGCAGGATGTCCAGGTCGTCGTGATGAGCGGGGCGGATGATGTGCATGGGTGGCCTGGTGCGTGCGGGCTGGGGCGCGGGCTACTTGATCTCCGAGGCCGTCCGGGACATGGACTTCTCAACGATCGAGAAGACCGTGGGCCACAGCGCTTCCTCCATGACGCCCAGCGGCGGGAGGAAGCGGACATGGAAAGGACCGTGGCCGCAGTAGAAGGAGATCACGCCGTCCTCGAAGAGGTTGTGGCAGAGTTTGATCATGGGCTCCTTCTTCCCGCCAAAGGGCGAGAACCGCATCATCCCGCCGAACCCGCCGACGATGTCGGGGACCTCCGGGGACGGGGGGAACCACTCGGGGTGTCGCTGGGCGAGCGAGCGGACCTGCTGCGAGAAGGCGCGGTGGTGGCGGGCGATGCGCCCCTGCTCCCCGTAGTAGTCGCCGTCACGGAGTCGCTCGATGATCCGGCGCCCGACATGGACCGCGTCGGCGGTGGAGAGGAAGGTGCCGGAGAGGAGGCCGGGCTTGGGGTTGTACGCCTTGGTGAACAGCGCCGCGCAGACCTGGGACATCTTGCCCACGCAGCAGACATCGACATACTCGCCCAGCCCCAGCGCGTCGTAGCAGAACATCCGCTCGGTGCGCCCGAAGGTCTGGACCTCGTCGTCCCAGACCGCAATGCCGGCGTCCTTGCACACCTTCATCAACTCGCGATGGAACTCGGGGGGCGCCGTGTTGAACCCCCCCTCGCCCTGCACGAGCTCGAAGATGAAGCAGGCGTGCTGGCCCGGGTAGCGCTCGATGGACTGGCGCAGGTGCGAGACCGCCATGTCGATGAACCGCGTCGCCCCGGAGGCGTCGCCCGCGCTCATGCGCCGCGCCACCGCGGGGTCGTAGAAGGGCATGTAGTCCACCAGCACATTGAGCGGGAGCCCCTGGCGGTTGGCGGCGGAGTCGCCGATCTGCGACATCGCCCAGGTCCGGCCCATGAAGCAGTGCGCGAACGCCAGGATGCGGCTCGCCGGCGCGTGCTTCTGCAGGCACACCTTCAGCGCGTTCTCGTTGGCCATCGCCCCGGAGTTGCACAGGAAGACATGCTCCAGCCGGCTGCCCCTCTTCGCCTCGGTGAGCAGCGTCTCGCCCAACTGGATCGCCTCGGTGTTGGCCATCAGGTGGCCCTGCTGCACGGTGTCGTTCAGGGCTGCCTCGAGCGCCACGCCCGTGAGCTCTGGGTCGGAGTGCCCGAAGAAGTGGACCCCGATGCCGGTGATCATGTCCAGTTTCACCGACCCGTCGGCCAGTTCGACGAATGGGCCGTGGCCCAGGCCCGAGCCCAGGTACGGGTAGAACAGCGCCCGCCCGCGCGTCTCGGCCGCGAGTTTCAGTAGTCGCTCGTACGACTGGCGGGACTCGGCGCTGCGCGGGCCGCGAACTGCTGTGATTGAGGACTGGCGGGCGCGGAGCTCGCCGATGACCGCGCTGATCGCGTTGCGGACGACGGGGCTCCGGCGGAAGTCCTCGGCTACGGACGCGGTGGGGATCGCCTGCGTATGGGTCATGTTCGGGTGCTCGAAGTTTGAAGGCGCGGCGGAGTCGAGTCGGGGTTTCGATCTCACTCGGCCCGAAGAGATCGGCCCGTGATCGTATCCGACACCAGTCGGGTTGGTTCGCGCCAAGAGACCCCTTCCGGGCGGCAGGGTCAGCGCGGCTCGTCGGTCCCGGCCCGGGCGAGGTGCTCCAGCAGGACCGCAAGGAGCAGCGCGCGCTCGGTGAGACTGTCGAGTTCGATCCATTCGCCGGAGGTGTGGAGCCCCCCGCCGCGCACGCCCATGGAGTCGATGGTGGGCAGCCCGGCGTCCTGCATGATGTTCCCATCACAGACACCCCCGGTGGCCGCGAAGGGGAGTGACTGTCCGAGCGACTCGGCACACCGGCGCGCCGTGAGCGCCAGGCGCTCGGCCGCGGGTGTTATTGGCTTTGCGGGGCGGTTGAATGAACGGCGGACGGTGATCGACGGCATGTCGTCCGGGGCTGTCGCCAGCGCGTCGAGCGAGGCGGCCAGTTCGTCCGCCCCACGCGGGTCAGGGAACCGGACATTGCCCCACGCCGCGGCGTAGTCCGGGACGATGTTCGCCGCTTCCCCCCCCTTGAGCGGGCCGACATTGACCGTGAGCCCGCGGTCCTGGTCGCTCATCGATGCGACGCGTGTGAGAACGGCGGCGAGCGCATACACGGCGCTCTCACCGGCGAAGAAGTCACGCCCGGCGTGAGCGGCCAGTCCACGGGACTCGATCATGAACTGCCCGCTGCCCTTGCGTTCGATGGCCAGCGCGCCCCCCGGGAGCGCCGGCTCCAGCGCGATCCCGTAGGCGTAGCGGGGTGACAGGCGGCGGAGCGCCGACGCGGAGTGGTAGGTGCCGGTCTCCTCGTCGCTGTTGAGGAAGAAGGTCCAGGGCAGGTCCACGCCGCACTGCGCGAGAGATTCGAGCGCGACCAGCGCGATGAGGATGCCGCCCTTCATGTCGACGACGCCGGGGCCGGTGGCTGTGCGCCCGTCGGGCGCGATGGTCAGTCGCTGGAACGAGCCGCGAGGGTCAAACACGGTGTCGAGGTGTCCGGCGAGCAGAATCCGCGGCGTGCCCGGAGCGTCGCGAGTGCACGCGACGCTGACTGGGAGGGGGGAAGAACTCGGCCCCGGGTTGCCTTCGTCGCTGAGCCAGGAGGGCTTGGAATCGCCCGGGAACGACTCCGTGCGCGCGC
Source organism: Phycisphaerales bacterium (assembly GCA_003511945.1). Classification (GTDB taxonomy): domain Bacteria; phylum Planctomycetota; class Phycisphaerae; order Phycisphaerales; family UBA1924; genus UBA11155. The sequence goes on from DOJA01000147.1 coordinate 21,325, forward strand.
CCAGGGCCTCCAGGCGAGCCGTGACGAGCGCGCGGAACTCGTCGAGCCCGGGAGCATGGTTGCGTCCGGTTGGGATGGCGACGAACCGCGCCAGGTCGGCGATCATCTCGTCGCGCCGGGGCTCGATCGCGCCGCGGAGCATCTCGATCAGTGGACCCTGCGTACTCATGCGCCTCCCTCCACGCTCCTCCCCGCCCCCCGGGGGGCGCGTGACGCCTCCCAATCGGATCGCAGCAGCCCGGTGAGCGCGACATCCACGAACCGATCGAACCGCCAGATGTGCTGGGAGCGGAGCCCTTCCGCGCGGAACCCGGCCTTGGCGAGCACGCGCCCGGACGCGGGATTGTGGGTGTAGTACCCCGCGTGGATCTTGTGCAGGTTCATCTCCTCGAACCCGTAGCGCACCAGGCGCTCGGCGCACTCGCTGGCGTAGCCCCGGCCCCAGTGGTCCATGGCGACCCAGTATCCCAGCTCCGCGTGGCGGTGCGCGGGCTCGGCGCGGAGCCCGGCGCAGGCCACCAGCAGCCCGGTCGTCTTCGCGAAGGCCAGGAAGTTGCGGTCCGGGCTCCCCATGCGGGCCTTCTCCACCTGATCGCCCACAAACTTCTCCGCGGCTTCGACGGAATAGGGATGCGGGACGCTGAGCATCATCATGGCCATCTCGATCGGCGCGCAGCAGCGCTGGATCTCTCGCGCATCGGCGAGCCGCGGCGCGCGGAGGCGCAGTCGCTCGGTCTCGATGGGCGGGTACGCGTCGCTCACGCGTTCCCTCCGCTCCATTCACCCTGGAAGACCTCTGTCGCGGGGCCGGAGAGCAGGACATGGCCGCTGCTCCGGTCCCAGGCCACCTCCAGCGCACCTCCCGGCATGCAGACCCGCACCTCGCGCCCGAGGCGCCCGCACAGCGCGCCCGCGACCAACGCGGCGCACGCGCCCGTGCCGCAGCCCATGGTCTCGCCCACGCCCCGCTCCCAGGAGCGCATGCGCACCTCGGCGCGGGAGTCCGCGTTGACGAAGTGGACATTCATGCGATCGGGGAACGCTCCGTGACGCTCCAGGCGGGCGCCCTCGCGCGCGATGTCCACGCTCTCGACCCGCTCGTCGATGAACAGCACCGCGTGCGGGTTGCCCATCGACACGAACACGGCGCGTCGATCGTCCACCGTGAACTGCCGGGCCTCACCCGCCCGCGCCGGGGGCGGGAGGCGCCCGACATCGACTGGCACGCGCGCCGGGTCGACGATCGGCGCTCCCATGTCCACCGTCGCCCCGACCACCAGCCCGTGCGCGCCCAGTTCTACGGCGACACGGAGCACCCGCGCGCCCAGGCGGATCATGAGGCACCCTTCAGCATCGGGGACCGCGTGGCCCCGGTCTACGAGGAACTTCGCGGCGCAGCGGGCGCCGTTGCCGCACATCCCGCCGTCGGATCCGTCGGCGTTGATGATGGTCATGCGGGCGTCGGCTCCACGATCGGTCGACAGGACGATGACGCCGTCGGCGCCGACGCCCAGGCGACGGTCGCACAGGGCGCGGGCGAGCGCTGGATCGCCGGCGCGGGTCGTCAGCGCGGGCTCGGCGATGGCGTCGAGCACCACATAGTCGTTCCCGATGCCGTGCATCTTGACGAATCGCACGAGACTGCTCCTCCGGAGGTGCGGCCCCAAATGTACCCGCCTCACCCCGCGCCGATCAGCGCCTCCAGCACCGACGCCACGATTACGAGCGCCACCCCCACCGCGATGGTCCACTTGATCCGGCGGACCGTTCGGTCGATCGGCAGGCGGTCCGACGGCTCGCCGACCAGCGAGGCCAGGTGCTGCTGACGGGCCAGGATGCTGCCGTGGCGGTGGGTGAAGCGATCGAGCGGGATGGCGTTCATCGCCGCCACCTCTCCGAGAGCGCCGGACATGGCCCCCGCCGCTTCGGGGCGGATGGGCACCGGAGCCCCGCCCGGGCGGGCGCCGCTCAGATGCTGGGCCGCGAAGGCGTCGGCCTGGTGTTCGAACCTGCGGCTGACGAACCCCAGCGCCCACATCCCGGCGCCCGCGGCCAGCAGGACGGCGCCGGGCGCGCCCTCCCCCGGCGCCCCGACGGCGCGGAGCGCCATCGAGCCGAGCGATGCGATAGTCCAAGCGCCCCCGACCGAAGCGAGCAGAGCCGCCATGAGCCAGGGGATGTGGTGCCGGCGCGCGTGGGCCACCTCGTGGGCCATGACGCCCTCGACCTGCGCTTCGTTGAGATGCTCGAGCAGCGCGTCGGTGAGGAGAATCGAGCGGAACCAGGGCAGGGCGCCGATCATGGCCCCGTTCAGCGCCCCGCCGTGGGTGCGCCACACGAGCAGCGGCCCGCAGCGCACCCGCTGCTCCGCGCACAACCGGAGCAGACGCTCGCGCAGCGGCCCGGGACCGAGCGGCACGGTGTCCCACAGCACCCGCGGCAGCAGCGGGGCCAGCGCGAGCACGATGACGACCCCCGCCAGCTGCGCGCCGGCGTCGAGCGCGGAGCCCCACGGGCCGTCGAGCGCGGGCCAGCGCTCCACCGCGCGTCGGACGAGGATCGTGGCGGCCTCCATCCACGCCGAGATTAACCCGAACGGGACGAGCACGAACAGGAGCTGGTGGCGCACCTGCTCCCAGACAAACCCGGCGCGGGTCGGGATCGGGCGCAGAGCCGAGCCCTCGTCGAGCGAGCGGATGACCAGCGCTTCCCGCAGGCGCCGGTCGATCATCGACGCGGACCACCAGGAGCCAATCAGGGCGCCCACGCCGGGCGCCAGCGCGATCGCCTCGTCGAGCAAGATGGGGTCGAACCCCAGCCCGGCGCGGATGGCGTCGGGCCACCCCAGCCACAGGACCGCGATGAGGTGGACCGCCAGCGACGCCGCCCGAGAGGTGCTGATCCCCCGTTCCGCGCGGATGAGGTGAACGGCGCGTCCGGTGCGGTCGAGCCGGTGCGCGCAGCGCCGGACCCAGGCGTGCAGGAGCATCGCAATCGCCCCCTGGGGCAGCACGGCCGCGAGCGCCACGGCCCGCGGGTCGAGCCCCGGCGCGAGCGGGAAGTCGGGGAAGGCGTCGTGGAGCACCAGCGCCACAACCATCGCGATGATCGAGCCCCCGATCACCGGGCTGTGGTCCCGTCGCGGTCGGCTGCGCCCCTGTTCATTCCTTTGCGGGCCGGACGGCCTCGCCCAGGTCGAGGATGACGCCCGAGGGGGTGTACAAGTCCGCGTTGAGGCGGTCCTTGTTCACGAAGGTGAACACGATGCACACGCGCCCGAAGCGCTGGGCGTACCTGATGTCGTCATCGCTCGGTCCTGCGTAGCGGGCGTTCGCGTGGGCCTGGGCGTGGAAGTGGTAGTGGAACACCGACGCATCGGCGCTGTCCAGCATGTCCGACGACGCGACGAAGCGCCGATCACCCAGGCGCTGCGACGCGCGGGGCGCGAACGGGCGCGTGGAAAAGCCGGCGCCCGAGGCGTCGATCAGCCCGCCGTGCTCGGTGGAGGTGTCCGACTTGTCCTCCTCGGCCTGCGCGAAGAGCGCCCGTGCAACCCCCGGGTCATCGACGACCCTCGCGCCGACCAGGGCGGCCAGGGCGTCGCCCCAGGAGATGGTGTCGCGCCAGCGGGAGATCAGTTCGTCCGACCCGCCGACCGACCCCGAAGCCCCCTCGCGGGCGTGCTTGCGCCGGGCGCGCTGCTCCGCCTCGACCGCCTTGATGATGTCGGCGCGGGAGAGCGAGAGCCACTCGGAGCGGTTCGCGTCCGCCCACGCGAGGGCGCCCGCGTGCCCGAGCGCCAGCCCAGCGCGCTGCTCCGGGCTGAGGCGCGACGCGGCGCCGGTCACCCGCGTCCACAGGGCGGCGTTCTCTGTCGCCAGCAGGCGCTGCGCCCACTCGAGCTGCTCACCCGTCGAGGGCACCGCGCCGAACTCCCAGGCGCAGCGCCGCAGGGACTCGATCATCGGGTCCGGCGCCGCCGGCTCACGGGAGAGGAGGGCCACCGTCCGCGCCCCGCCCTTGTCCAGACGCTGGAGGAGCGACCAGGCGTCGCGCCGGTCGCGGTCCCGCAGCGCCGGCCCGCCGAAGGAATCGCCGGCGAACACGCGCCACGCGATCTCCGGCGCGTCGAGGCCCGGGTGGAGCGCCGCCAGGGCCGCACGCTCCGGGCGCTGCTCGTCGCTGGGCGAGGCGACCGCCCTGGCCCAC
>DOJA01000069.1 GCA_003511945.1 Phycisphaerales bacterium
AATCTCCCCCCGGCCCGCCCACCGGAACGCCCACCGGAACGCGCCCCGGCACTCGTCCGTTCGAAGCGGCGCGGAGGCGGGCGCGGAGGTCGCGGCGCATGGCGTCGATCTCCTGACGCAGGCGCTCCAGCGCGGCGGCGGGGCCGTCCTTCAGCAGGTCGTCCGGGGCGATGGGCGTTCCGGCCATGACGGCGACGCGCTGGCCGAGGAGTCGCGGGAAGCGCCGGTGTCGAGGGAAGGCGTCGAAGCAGCCCTCCACCGCGACGGGGACGACGGGGCAGCGGGCGCGTTTGAGCACCAGGGCGACGCCGCCTTTGAACTCGTGCATCGCGCCGTCGGGGGAGCGGGAGCCCTCGGGGAAGACCAGGACGGCGTGACCCTGAGCGAGGCGCGCGAGGACCTCACGGATGGCGGCGACATCGGACTCGTTGTCGCGGATGGGGACGGAGTTGAGCGCGGTGATGAGGCGCCCAAAGGGTTTGAACTTGAAGAGCCCGATGCGGGCGACAAAGTGCATCGGTCGGCGGGTGGAAAGCAGGCCGACCAGGGGGGGGTCCAGGTGCGACTGGTGGTTGGCGACGACCAGGCACGCGCCGGACGGTGGCAGCCGGTCGGCGTGGTAGCGGCGCATGCGGTAGAAGACCGTGAGGAAGAGGAGGGAGATCGTCCAGCAGAGCCAGAAGACGCCGGTCTCCCAGCGCGGCTTGCGCGCCGGGGCGACTGTCGGGGGGCTCACCCGGCTCATGCGGGGGCGCGCCCGCCGACCCGTGCGTGGACGATTTCCGCCAGCCGATCAACGACCTGCGGCTGCGACAGGTCGGAGGTGTCCAGGCGGTGCGCGTCGTGCGGACAGACCAGCGGGCCGACGGCGCGGGTGGAGTCCCGTTCGTCGCGCTCGCGGACTTCGCGTTCGACGGCGATGGGGTCGGCTGGTCGGCCGGCGGCGCGGAGTTGGTCCGCACGGCGTGCGGCGCGGACCTTGATGTGGGCGTCGAGGTAGACCTTGACATCCGCGTCGAAGAAGACGACCGAGCCCTGGTCGCGCCCTTCGGAAACAAGACGCGCGTGGACCTCGCCGATGCGGCGCTGGCGCTCGACCAGAACCTCGCGGACGGGCGCGAGGGCGGAGACCGGCGACACCGCGGAGGCGACATCGGGGTCCCGGAGCCGGTGCATGATGGATCGGCCGCGGGCGAGGAGCGTGGGCGGATCGTCCTGCCAGCGGAAGGTGAGGTCGGCGGCGCGAACAAGATCGGCGATGGCGAAGGCGTCGTCGAGGTCGGCGCGGGCGTCGAGGGCGAGGGCGGTCGCGGCGCGGTACATGGCGCCGGTGTCGAGGAAGTCGACGCCGAGGCGACGGGCGAGGTCGCGGGCGACGGTCGACTTGCCGGTGCCGGCAGGGCCGTCGATGGTGACGATGAGGCGGTCGTGGGGGCGCGGGTGCAGGGCCTGCACCGAGAGAGGGGGCGAAGTCAGGGGGCGAGCGGTCATTCGTCCGCGGGCTCCGGATCCTCGGCGATGGGGCCGAGGATGTCGTCAAGGTCGGGCGGTTCCTCGTCGTCCTGCTCGAGGCCGAGGGCGGCCTCGATGGTGGCCTTGGCCTGGGCGAGCGCGGGGACGGGGTCGCCCTTGCCGCGGAAGTCTAGGGTGAGGTTGGCGTCGAATCCGACCTCGCGGATCGCCTGCGAGCAGGCGGCGAGGTCCCAGCCCTTGTGCTTGCCCTTGGCGTCGAACTCCTGGAACGAAGCGCTGACGACCGAGGCGTAGGGCGCGAGACTGCGGAGGTAGGCCACCGCGTCGTCCGACGCCGCGGCGGCGGCGTAGTCGGGGAAGGAGCCGATCCGGAACCCGCCGACGCGGCGGATGAGGCCGGTCAGGCGATCCGGGGCCTCGGTCAGCCCCTTGGCGGGGGCAAGCAGAAGATTGATCTCGATCCGCTCGGCGCGGGAGACCAGCGCTTTGAGGCGCTGGGCGAGGGTCTCGCTGATCTCGGGCTCGGGCTTGTGTTCCAGCGAGATGGCGACGCTCGCGCACCCGAGTCGGTGGGCGACGCGCAGCACCCGGTCGAGGCGTTCCTGGGTGGCGGCGAAGGCCTGCGGATCGGCGCCGCCGAAGGCGTGGGGGCGGTCCTCGATGAGCAGCAGCACCGGGCAGGCGGCCTTGTCGGCCTGGTCGCGCAGCCGGTCGAGGGCGGGGGGCTCCCACCCCGCGAGCATGGACGAGGGGATGGAGAGCCCCATGAGCCCAAGTTCGGTCTGGGCGATCCGGGGGATCTCATGGAGCGCCACGCGCGGCTCGGCGCCCTTCTTGGCGGGAACAGCGAAGGATTTCGCGGAGAGGGTGAGGAGCATGCCGGGCGCGCGGGACTGTACCCGAGCGCGGCTCGCCTCGCCCCGGAGTGCGGCGGCGTCGTCCCCGACGGCATAGCGGCGGGGTTCCCCGGGAAGACGGGTCGATGAAAAAGACGGCTGGCCCGAAGGCCAGACCGTCTGGAGGGGAGAAAGACTGTGCCCCGAACCCCCCGGAAACCCCCGGATCG
>DOJA01000361.1 GCA_003511945.1 Phycisphaerales bacterium
AAGGGATCTTCGTCCACTTGGGCTCAGACTCCTCTGGCTCCGGCGCCGACTTGGGGCGACGCCGGGCTCGGACGGTGGGGGGGATGGTGGGCGGGGTGGTGGGGGGCCTCGAACGGAACGACAGCCCGGCGCCGGCGCAGCCCCTTGCGGAAGGCGCGCCGGACGGTGCCGAGGATCGACTGGGCCTTCTCCTTGACCGACAGTGCAGAGAGCCAGAATGGACGCATGGCGAGGCCGCTGTAGCGCGGGACCGCGGCGCCGACCAGCCGGAGGGCCAGCAGTCGCCCCCACACGGCGCCGCGGGTGCGGAGCAGGTTGGGCTGCGACTCGGGCAGGACGCGCGGCTCAACCCTCGTCAGCAACAGGTACCCCGCGTCGATCGCCTGCTCGATGATGCGCCGTCCCCGCTCGGTGCGTGCGAGCACCAGCGAAGACCCGGCCGCGTTGTCGGGCACGGGCCTGTACCACGGGTCGCCCACAGCGATGTCGGCGAACTCGCCCGTGTGGTCAGGGCAGATGTAGCAGCGCCACTGGCGGTGCTTCTGCAGGATGTCGCCCCAGGACTGGCTGTAGGTGAGCGTGCGCTCCTCGACGCTCCCGTCGCGGGCGCGGAAGCGGGCGGTGGCGAGCCCGGGCCAGCCATTGCCCCGGTAGCGAACGCTGAGCAGGGACTCGGGGTCGTCGACGCCCATGGCCTTGAGCATCTCCAGCGTGCCCTTGGTGGATGGTGCGCCGGCGCAGAAGATCCCGATGGTGAGCCCCATGCGGCGCTCGAGCGCCGGGCGCAGTCGGGCGGCGGCGTGGGCGCCGGCGACATCGCAGGGTTTGCCGATGAACACGCACGGCGCCGGGGCGCGCTCGACGAGGTGCAGCGAGTCGCACGGGCTGGCGGGGGCGTAGCGGGAGCCGGTGGCCGCGAGGATCTCCTCTCGTGTGCGGCTGAGCACGGTGCGGTTGAGGTAGGGGACATCCTCGCGGGCTGCGATGTGGAGCAGCCCGTGCATGCCGAGCCGCTCGATGCAGAAGAGCGCCAGCGCGCTCGCGGCGCCGCCCGAGGAACCGGCGAAGCGGACCTCGGGATCGGCGGCATGGCCCTCCCACAGATTCAGCACCGGTCCCCATGCGGGCAGCAGTTCATGGATCACGCCCGGAGTGGACGGGCCTGCAGTCTGCTCGAGGGCCGCGCCGGGGCAGGCCCGGGCGGCTTCTTCAGAACGAGGGTCGGCGGGAGCGGCGTGGCGCAGGAGCGGGCGACGCCCCTGGTCGAGGTCGTCGACCATCTCGATCTCATCGGGGCTGAGGTAGGCGCACGCGCCGCAGCCGGTGCAGAGGTGGCGCTCAGCGACATCGCGGATGGAGAGAACAGGCAACCTCATGCGCCGATCCCCGTGACAATAGTCCGGAACTGCTCGTCGAGGCGCGCAAAGAGCGCCGGGAGCGCATCGGCGAGGTCGCGGGCGGCGGCGTCCCGCGAGGTGAACCCGTCGAGCACACGGTCGAGCACCGCGGGGCCTTCGAGCGTGCGGGGATCGACGACGCAGCGGGCGACGCCGGCAGTGGCGAACACACCCAGCGTCTTGTCGCTGTACGCGATGGCGGTCGTTGGGACGCCCTGTGAGATGGCGCCGATGGTCGAGTGCATCCGCGTGCCGCAGAACCAGGCGCAGCGCCCGATCGCCCACTTGAGCTGGGAGGCGTCGAGCCCGCGCGGGAGGGCGTGCACGCGCTCCCGCGCACTCGCGGGCAGGCCGCGCAGGACAGCATCGCAGGCGGCGCCGTCGTCGTCGATCATCGGGCGCGTCGGCGCGACATGGGGCACGAGCAGGACGCCGACATCGGGCAGCGCCAGGAGACGGCGCAGCAGCTCGTCGATGAGGCCGCGATACGACGAGCGGAACCCGTAACGAGCCGCGTCCTCACCGGGTTTGTTGTACAGCAGCCCCGACACATTCAGCCCGACGACGAGAGGCCACTGCGAAGCGAAGCGCTCGACGGGGGCGGCCAGTTCGTCGGCGGGTCGTGCGGCGGGCAGGCCGAAGGCGACATCGACCCCCGTGTGGTGCTTCGCCGGGTCGAACGCGTCGGCGAGCAGTCCGCGAAGAATGGAGAACGAGTGCTCGTCTCTGGCCCAGCACTGGGCGGCCCCGCGGACGATCCGGGCGGCGGCGGCACGGTTGCTGGGGAGGTTGTACGGGCCGTAGGTCTGAGGAAGGAGGATCAGGCGCACGCCGAGCGCAAGAGCGAGGCGCTTCGGCAGCGTGACATCGGTGAAGCGGCGCTGGCCGTAAAGGTCGGCAAAGGAGTCGCCCCCGGAGATATCGAGGATGGCGTCGAGGTCGAGGATCGTTCGGCAGGCGGGGTGGAGCCGACCGAGTGAGGCGCGGGCCGCGAGCAGCGCCTGCGTGAGGTTGCTCGTGCGGTAGTAGCGCCGGGAGTTGTAGAGCCCGACAAGGCGCACAGGGACCGAGCGGTCGGCGATGGAGAGGTCGGCGCGGCGTTCGCCCGCTCCGAAGTCGAACATCGTGATCTCAGCATTCGACGCCGAGAGAATGCCCCGGATCGTCGAGAGCCCCAGTGCGCTGACGCCGGCGTTGCCGGTGTCCAGCGGGCAGCCGAAGAGTCCGAGTCGGAGCGTCGATGGCGCCGGCGCAGCGCGGAGCGAGGCCGGCGCGGCACGCCGGGGCGATGGGGCGGCAACGGGTGTCATGAGGCGCGGCGCTCCGTCGAGAGGCCGATCGTGCGCAGCGTGCGCCGGACCAGGCGCCCCAGGGGGGTGTAGTACGCGGGGTTCAACGGAGCGGCCTGCACGGTCCGCGCGGACTGGCGGAGCTGTGCTTCCCACTGCGCGAGTGTGCGCACACCGCGGTTGATCGCGGAGAGGGGCAGGTTGCCCGCGAGGTCGGCGTCGGTCTTGAGGGCGGAGTGAGGGACGCGTGGGTCGTCCATGTGCTCCTGCCAGATGAAGGGGTAGTACCACCCGTTGACGAAGCCCTTGCGTGCGGCACGGATGCACCAGCCGGTGAAGGACTCTTTGGGGCGGATCGGGCCGCAGGCGTCGAGCGCGGCGCGCTTGGCGACATACCCGGAGCCCTCGACCCACAGGTTGCGCAGGACACGGTGGCCCCCGGCGAAGTCGGCGATCTTGTGCGCGGCTAGGGCGGGGTCGAAGTCCTCGGGAAGGAAGCGCCAGCAGCCGATCACGCCCAGGCGGCGCTCGGCCTCGTGAGCGTTGCGAAGGGTCTCGGCCCAGCCGTCGGGGAGCAGGCAATCGTCGTCGACCTTGGATACATACGCGCCCTTGGCGTTCTGGAAGAGCCAGTTCGTGGGCTCGCGCAGGCGCTTGTTCTCTGCGGAGTGGTGGAACTGATGGACGCGCGGGTGGGAGGCGAGTTCCCGCGTGACGCTGAGCGTCTCGGCGTGGTCCCCGTTGTGCCACAGCCACACCCGCATGGTGTCGTCGCAGGTCTCGAGGAGCCGCGTGAGGGCCAGGCGCGTGTACGCGGGGCGGTTGTACGAGATCATCAGGATGTCGAGCGAGCGGTCGGTGCTCACGCGACGCCCCTCCGCGCTGCGACGGCGTTCAGCAGGACACCCTCGAGCGCGCGGACCTGATTCGTCGCGTCGAAGTGTTCGACGGTGCGTGCGCGCCCGGCGTCGCCCAGCGCTCGTCGGAGGTCCGGGTCCCGGGCCAGGGCGAGCATGGCGTCGCTCATGGCGCGGGTGTCGTGCTGGTCCACGAGGAGCCCGGTCCGCCCGTGGATGACCTGGTCCTCGATCCCGCCGCAGCGGGTGGCGATCACGGGCAGCGCGCTGGCGGCGGCCTCGGCGATGGCGACCCCGAACCCCTCGCTGGCGCCCTGGGCATTGAGCGAGTGGAGCAGGAAGACATCGCTGGCGCGGAGCATCTCGCGCACGGCCCGCGGGGGCTGGTCGCGGTGGAACACAACGCGCTGGGCGACGCGCAGGCGCCGAGTTATCTCGCGGAGTTCCTCCAGCATCGGACCATCGCCCACGAGGTCAAGGGTGGCGTCCATTCCACGCTCAACGGCGTTCGCGAAGGCCTCGATGGTGCGATGTGGGCCTTTCCATTCGACGAGTCTGCCCACGGTGATGAAACGAACCGGGCCGTCGCCGGGTTCGCGCGGGGTGGGCAGGAACTCGCTCGTGGGCACGCCGCACGGGATGAGGTGGACGCGGTCCGCCGGCATCCCGTGCTCAAGCAGCAGGCGCCGCTGGTGGCTCCCCACGCAGACGGCCGCGTCGAAGCGGCGCAGGTTCGCCCACAGCGACCAGCGGTACCATCGGTTGCGGAGCGACTGGCTGAGGTCCAGCCCGTGAAAATGCACGACCAGCGGCACGCCGAGAGTCTGCGCCACCGGCAACACGCGGAGCGCCACATGCCCAAAGTGGACGAGCATCGCGTCCGGGCGTTCACGCCGCGCGAGGTTGAGCAGCGCCTCGCGCTCGGCGCGGGGTGCGCCGGCGAAGTTGCGCGTGGGCAGCCCGCCCAGGCGGTCGAGCCATCGCGCGGCGCCGGGGTCGTCGCGCCCGGACCCTCCCAGGACATGGACCGGGCAGCGCACGGGCTCCGACTCGCCGGGATGGCGCTCCCAGCACACGACGCGGGGATCCAGAGCGGACATGGCGTTGACCTGGCGGCGCATCCAGACCTCGCTGACGGCCCCGAACCGGCGCGCGACGACCCACAGCGCGGGCGCGGGCTCACGCGAGGGGCGGGTGATCGGGGTGTGCGGTCGGGCGGCGATGGCCATGCTCACTCCGGTCGCGGGGCGGCTCGCGCGGGGCCTGTCTTCGCCGCGTCGTCGTCCGTGGCGTTCCGCGAACCCCAGAACGGGGACCCTCAGCACTGGCCCGCGCACCGAGTCGATCCGATAACCATAGGTTCCCGCGGCGCGCGGGACGGGCCGGGAACCCGCAAGGTCATCGACCCGAGTCGGGGTGGTGCTTCGGTCATTTCCGTTCTGCGGCGGCGAACGACGGGCCGGTGCGGCCCCCGACGCTCCGGGGCGTCGTGGTGCGCTCGGGGATCAGCCGAGCAAGCACGGCCCTGGCCAGACGCTTCGCGCCGGGGTGCAGCGTGAGCAGGATCGGGGCGGCGACGAGCGCAAAGACCCCGGACCCCAGGATCACCTTGAACACGGGATGGTGCTCGTCCAGCGCAGGAATGAGGGTGACCAGGTGCGCCAGCACGCCAGCGGTCCCGGCGCCCAGCAGCGCCGGCCACAGCGCGCCAAAGGTGGAACACAGCGGCACGCCGCAGACCCGGCGCAGGAAGAGCAGCTGCGCGGGCGTGCTGATGAGAGTGACGATCAGCAGGCGGCTGCCGGCGATGCCCAGCACCTGGGTCGTCATGGGTTCATCGCGCAGGAGGAACCCCGCGACGACATACGAGATCGCCGACAGCCCGGCCCCGGTCCAGGTGAAGACCGCGGAGGTGAACGCGCGCCCGGTCGCCTGCAGGAGCGAGGTCGTAAACAGCACGACCGGCGCCACGATGCTCTGAAGGCACAGCAGGGCGACCGCGGCCCCGGCCGTCGCGGCGTACGGCTCCCACTTGCCGCCCAGCGAGGCCACCAGCGGCTCGCCCACCGCCGCCAGCAGCGCCAGGGGCGGCACCGTCGACAGCCCCGCCAGCGACACGACATGCAGGTAGCGTTTGCGCAGCGCCGGCGGATCGTGCTGCACGCGGGAGAACTCCGGGAGCGAGACCGCGGTGAGCGAGCGCCCCATCAGCGTGACAACCAGGTCGCGGAGCCGCGCCCCGATCTGGTAGAGCCCGACCGTCGCGGGCCCGAAGAACAGCCCCATCACAACCGTGTCAGACTGGCGATTGACGAAGTTGCCCAGCGTGTCCAGGAACACCGCGGAGGAGAACGACGCAATCTCGCGCAGCTTGGCGAACGAGAAGGAGGCCTTCGGTCGGAAGTCGCCCAGCCGCCACATCAAGAGCACGGAGACGACCGCGAACACGATCGTCTGGCCCACCAGCGCCCAGACCCCCAGCCCCAGCAGGGCGTAGACCACCCCCCCGACCCCGCCCGCGACGACGCTGACATTGCTCCGGACCGCGAGGGCCTTGAAGTCCATCCGTCGGCGGAGGGCCGCCTCCTGCACGACGGTCAGGGCCGAGAGCGGGATTGTCAGCGCCAGCGCCCGGATGACCGAGGCGAGCTCGGGGTCCGGCACCGCCTGGGCCATCGCCCACCGGGGAGCAATGAACCAGGAGGCCACCGTGAGCCCCAGCCCGACCACGAGCGTGAGCCAGAAGACCGCGTTGAGGTGTGCGTGGTCGAGGGCGCGGTAGCGGATGACCGCGGAAGTGAGCCCCTGATCCAGGAGCATGCGCACGAAGAGGATGTAGGCCATCGCGATGCCCATCAGGCCGAAGTCGGACGGCCCGAGGAAGAGCGCGAGGATCAGGACAAAGCAAGAACTGAAGCCGCGGAGGCCCCAGTTCATGAGGAACGCCCAGATGACGGCGGATCGGAACCGCCCCTGCGTCCGGTTCATCTCTGGCCGATCGTGACGCCGTCCATTCCCCGGCAGGGATGCGGCGCCCGGGTTTACTGGGCCGCGGCGACCTCGAAGGGGCCGATCGCGCCGGGGGTCTTGCGCTGCTGGCCGAGGATATCGACCGGAACATCCTGGCTGGTGAGGCGCTTGGCGAGCGGGGAGTCGGCCCTGGGCTCGAACCGCCCCTGGAGCGGGTTCACCAGGCGCGGGTCGCCCATCGAGGTGCCGCTGCCCATCGCCTTGCCCGCGACGAAGTGGTTGTTGCGGAAGACGGTCTTGTCCGTGTGGGGGACGATCAGGGGGTCGATGCGCAGCTCCTGGAAGACGCAGCCCTCCACGCTGAAGTTGGTCAGGACATTGGGCGCCTTGCCGGCGTCGTTGGAGAAGTTCATCGCACGCCCGAGGATCATGACATTGCGGAACAGCACATGGTCGGCGGCCTGGAGCCACTGCGACAGGTGTGTGCGCTGGTCGATCATGACATTCACAAAGGCCATGTTGCGGTCGGGGATATCGTCGCTCCCGCGGGAGAAGATGCCCTGGGCGTTGATGTTCTGGGTCTTCAGGCCGTAGACGATCACATTGTCAAAGGCGCCGTTGAACTGGATGAGGTCCGGGTGATAGGTGGAGCCGACCGGCTTGAGGACATCCTTGGCCGAGCAGTTGATGACGACGCGGGGGTTGTGGAAGGCGTCGCTGCCGATGGTCTCCATCGAGACGCCGCGGGCGAACTTGGCGTTGGCCATGCCGATGCGGACCTTGCGGATGGAGGTGTCGGTGTAGTAGACGCCCCCCGTCCATGTTGAGGGCGTGGCGAAGCGGGAGGCGTCGTCGGGGCCGGTCCCGACCAGGTCGCACCCGTCGAACCAGCACGCGGAGTTGGCGCTGGTCGCGGTGGTCAGCGTCATGGCGGAGAGCGTCAGGTTGCGCAAGCGGAGATAGGCGCTGTTCAGCCCGCCGGTCTTGCTCGTGTTGCCGGTGAGGCGGACCTTGTCCCGCGCCGTTCCGGGGGCGGCGGCGATCGTCAGCCAGCCCTGCTCGGTCTGGACCGACAGCCCGCCCGCGGGGCGCCCGGCGAAGGTGTGGTCGCCCGCCGTGAGGTAGATCGTGCCGAACGAGGCGTCCTTCCCGCTGCTCGAAGCGGTCCGGATCGAGTCGGCGGCCTTGAAGATCGTCGCGAAGGGCTTCTGCGCCGTGCCGTCGCCCGAGGTGTCGTTGCCGGTGGGGGAGACATACCGGATCGCCTGCTTGATCGAGCCGCCCGAGTTGTTGAACAGCACGATGGGCTCGAGCAGGCGCGGCTGGCCCGCCTTGGGGTACGCGATCGCGCGGACCTCCGCCCGTCCGTCCGGGAACGACCTCCCGTTGACCGGGGTCCAGTACTCCCACACCCCGGTGCGCGGGTTCAGGGACATCTGACGGACCGGGAACCATGGTCCGCCGTTCAGGGAGAACTCCACGCGGTCAATGTCATTGAGATGGAACGCGACCACGCCCAGGTTGAACGAGCCGGAGAAGAGCTGATTGGGGACGGCATCCCAGTGGGCGATCGCCTTGGCGGTGATCCCGGGGGTGCCGGGAGTGCCAACGACGGAGGGCTCGAGGGTAGGCCCGGCGAAACCCGAGCCGGCGCGGAGTTCCACAGCGACCGGGGGAGGCGCGGGGGGAGTCGGGTCCGGAGCCGCGAAGAACAGAACCGGACTGGCTCGACCGGGCCCCACAATCGGACTCGGGCGGACCGTGTCGATCTGCTTCGGGGCGCTGCCCGGCGAGTTCACAGGGGGATTCTGCTTGGTGGGCTCCGAGAGACCCGGTTCGGAAGACTCGGCACCCGGGCTCGACGGGGCCTCAGCCGGCTGCTCCGGCCCGAAGGTGCCGACGCCCGCGAACGCGGGGACGCTCAGCATAAGGCCCGCGGCCAGCGCGAGAAGAGCCGTCGGTTCAATCCGCCGCGAGCCGACGGCTCGACGGAGAGATGGATGCTGCCACATCGTCGCTCCTCCTTGAAGAGTTCTGGGCGGAGTCGCCCGGGGAAGCGTCGAATACGCGCCCCGCCCCCGGCAAGCGGGGCGTCAGCGGCACGGGCCAGTCTAGGTCTGCCCGATCGGTCCAGACCCACCCGCTCCCCCGGAGGCGGCCCCGCGCGAAAGGACCGGGTGGTGAGTGAGTGGTGTGGTCATAAAATAGGATGGTCCGATACCGCATTGAGACGGACATCTGTATATGAGTTTGTGATTGTCCGATAACACGACTGAACGCGGGGAACGGAGGGCGTCCCATTCCAGGATGGGCGACGCTTGTCGCGTGCTCTTAAAATCTTCACTGCAATGATGTTGTAAACTTGGGCGCTCTGCGCGGGCGCGGCGGGGAGGTTCGCCCGTCGATGAGCGCCAACCACTGTGTTATCAGTCACTTGAGTCCTTTGTTTGCGCCCGGACCACGGCGTCAATCGCTTGACCACATCGAGAAGCGCCGTAGACTCATCGCTGACAGTGACTTGCAGCTCTCGTGGGCTCAACGCACTGAACTTGACGCAGATCGTAAAGAGCGGGCGACACGCGAGCGTTCTGGGAGAACGGTTCATCCTGAGTTCGGGTCGCCGGGAACAGTAGGGACCTCACCGTGGAAGGTGAGGGGAGGAAGAGAAAGATGAAGACCAGTCTGTTGCTCGCCGCCGGCCTCGTGGCCGGGCTCTCGGGATCGGCCATGGCCGCCACCGAGGTTCAGCTCGATGTGAACGGCCTGACCGCCGTCGCCTCGGGAACCACCTTCAACGCCAGCTTCACCGGGTCGCTGACGCTCTCGGGTGACGCGAACTCCTCGCTGCAGTCGGTCCTGCTGGACGGCGCTGCTGCGGGCGGGTTCACCGGGCCCTTCGCGGGCGCCCTCCTGTCGTTCGCCGCCACCTTCTCCTTTGTGGGCGGGAACATCTCCGGCGTCGGCATCGCGGTCGGCGTGGACACGAACGCCGATACCGTGATCGATGACACCTACACCACCTCCGTCGTGGGCGGGGTGGGCAATATCGACGCCGACGCTGGCGTCCCCGGCGCGTGGGTCGTCACCGCCAAGACCGCCGGCGGGGCCTTCAACAGCGCCACTTTCGCTGGCGTCAATGTCTCTGACTTCTTCAACATGCTCCTGCCGGGCAACTTCATCAACTTCAAGATCAACGGCTCGGCCATCAACGGCAGCACGCGCACCGACAACGATGTCGACATCGACATCTTCGCCCGCACCCAGATCATCCCCCTGCCCAGCGCGGTGGGCCTGGCTTCGGTCGGCCTGTTCGGAGTCGCCGGCGTCCGTCGCCGCCGCCTCGCCTGAGTCCAAACCGGACCCGAACACAGTTCGCTCTCTCACACCCCGCCCCCCTGTGGGCGGGGTGCTTTTTTGCGCGTAATGGGGACTTGGCGGTGAGAATCTGGTCAGTAAGTGCCTGATGCCCGTCCACCTAGAGTGGAATCCCCTTGACCGGGGGTATCGCGCTGGTATGTTCTCGGACGGCGGACCTTCCCTAACCGCCTGGAGGCCGAGAAAATGAACCGCAGTCTGTTCGTGGCAGGAGTTGCACTGGCCTTGTCGGCCGGGGCGGCGTTCGGAGCGACCGAGGTCCAGATCGATGTCAACGGTCTGACCGCGACCGCATCCGGCGGAGTCTTCAACCAGTTCTTCACCGGCACCCTCACGCTGGCGCACGACTCCAACTCGTCGGTCGCCGGGGTGCTGCGCGACGGGGTCAGCGGTGCGGGCTTCACCGGCCCCTTCGTCAACACCGGGGCCTCGACGAACATGAACTTCGCCGCCACCTTCACCTTCAACAACGGTGACATCACCGGGGTTGGGCTCTCGGTGGGCGTGTCGTCGGCGAACAACATGGTCATCGACAACACCTACGCGGCCTCGGTCGGACCCGGCCTGGGCAACATCGACACCGACAAAGGCAAGGCCGGCGACTTCCTCATCACCGCCCGCACCTTCGGCGGGGTGTTCAACGCAGCCACCTTCGGCGGTGTCAGCGTCGCGGAGTTCTTCGGGTTCAGCAACCCCGGCAACTTCATCAACTTCAAGGTTTCCGGGCCGGGCAAGTTGAACGGCGAGAATCGTTCGGACGACGATGTCGACATCGATGTTTTCGTCCGCCCCATCCCGCTCCCCTCGGCGGCCGCCCTGGCGGGCGTCGGACTGCTGGGCGTCGCTGGGCTCCGTCGGCGTCGCGTCGGCTGATCGAGCGGCGAGCTCATAGGACCCATTCAGCTGCCCGGTCCTCACGAGGGCCGGGCGGTTTGCTTTGTTGAGCAACTCGTGATCAACCAGGCGGACCAGCGCTCGCAGGGGCGAGAAGCCGCCCTTTCCACGAGCGGCGGTTGCTGAGCGTCAGCCCCAGACTGTGCCATTGGATCACTGTCATCGCCAGCACCCCGAGCGGGTGCAGCAGCACGCTCGCCAGGGGATGATCGAACCGTCGCGCGAGCAGCGCGCGCTGGGCGTAGGCGCCCAGGATGGCGGCCATCCCCAGCACGGGGGCGACACCCCGGAGTGAAGGGTCAAGGGCCGCAGCGACCAGCACGCCCCACGGGAGCAGGTGGCCCACGACATGCAGCGCGGTGATGAAGGCAAGGAGCCACGCGGACCCGAGCCCCTCGTAGGCGTTCTTGGCGAAGCCGCGCCAGGTCTGCGCCAGCCCGCGGTACATGCGGCAGGACACGAGCGCCGTCGCGTCGAACAGGTCGGTGTGGAAGCCGGCGCGTCGGAACGAGCGGGGCATCTTCACGCCGTCGTGCATGGTGCCGGGGAAGGCGCCGTGACCGCCGGAGGCGAAGTAGGCCTCGCGCCGGGCGAGAAGGAACTGGCCGCAGCCGGCGCTGGAGGCGGGATCGCGCGATCGGCGCATCCGTCCCATCGGGAGGTACGAGAACAGAACGAAGTGGATCATGGGGACGATCACCGACTCGCCGATCGTCCCGGTGATCTGGCGCGGGAAGGAGGAGATCAGGTCGGCTCGAAGGCGCCGGGCCTGAGCGATCCCCAGGCGGAGCGCGTCGGGCTCGAAGCGCACATCGGCGTCGGTGAAGAGGAGCCACTCTTTGGACGCGCTCTGGGCCGCCTGCCAGCAGGCCCACTGCTTGCCGACCCACCCGGGAGGAAGGGGGTGGGTGGGGACGCGCCGGACCCTCGGATCGAGCGAGACAAGTTCCGCCAGGACGCGTCCCGTCGCGTCGGTGCTCTGGTCGTCGTAGATCAGCACTTCGAGGTCCACCCCGCGGGCGCGCCGCAGCCCATCGATGAGCGGCCCGAGATTGGCTTCCTCGTTCCGAGCCGGGACACAGACCGACACCGACGGCTCCGGCGCTTCCGTCCCCGGGTCGCCGGGGCGCCGGTAGTAGCGAAAGTTGATGATGGTCATCGACAGCGCGGAGAACGCGATGAGCACCGACACGACCATGACCCACGCCAGCGCTGTCACGCGGCGTTCTCTCTTCGAGGGTCGTGGATCGGGCCGTCGCGCCCGCGCATCGACTGCCAGAGGTCGTACACCGGGTTGATGCGCGTGCGCCCGCCTCCCAGGAGGCACTCGAACGCCCCGGCGTCCCGCGCGACGACCAGGGAAGCGAGTTCCTCACCGTTCCGGCGCATCGCGCTCTGGATGGCCCGGTGCCACCCGGGGGTGGAAGCATCGCCGCTGATCCCGGGCTCGACCGGCGCGGCCCGCAGGAACACCTCGGGACGCCGGTCGGTCCAGAAGGCGTACTCGATGGCGAGCGCCACGACCGTCGGCCCGCGCAGCCGGGCGGCGACGGCGGCCACCCCCGGGCGGATCACCACGGGTTCGCGGGCATCGCTGAATCGTCCCTGCGGGGTGATCCACAGCACGCGCCCCGGGTTGTCGGCGCAGCGGGCGAGCACATGCTCGATCATCGGCGAAAGGGCCTTGCGGTCGGCGGGGTTGATCCCGAACAGCCCGATCCGCTTCATGAAGCCGAACCGCTCCCACTGGTCCCGGTCGAGGGGAGCCAGTGGCGCGCGCCGCGGCAGGAACACGCGCGAGAGGTGGACGCACACCAGGGGGTCCCACCACGACGGATGCGACAGCGCCACAATCGCCGGGCCGGGCGCCGACGCGAGCGCGCGGAGCACCCCCGCGCTCTCGCGCTCCAGCCGGACCGCGAAGAACGACTTTCGCAGGAGCCGCCTCACGAACCACGAAAAGAGCGCGAAGAACCTGGGGTCGAAGCGATCGGGAGAGATGGCCGCACTCTCGGCGATCACCCCGGGGCCGCCGATCAGTTGGCCACGCTCTGCGGCGTCCATGCGCGCTCCTCGGCGTGAGCCCAGAGGCCAGTGTCCGGAGCCACGGACACCCCGGCGTCCTCGCACAGCGCCCAGGCGGCGGTCACCCCGCTCATCAGCACCATCGGGACCCCGGGTCCCGGGTTGACGCTGCCGCCCGCGAAGTAGAGGTTGCTGGGAGTGCCGGCGCGGTTGCGGGGCTTGAAACCGCCCCGGAGTCGCCCGTGGGAGGCCAGGCCGTAGATGGCCCCGCCCTCGGCGTTGTACATGCGGTCGATGGCGCTGGGCGTGAGGTGTCGCTCGACGACGATGTGGGACTCGATGTCGGGCATGGCGGATCGCCTCAACTTGTCGATCACGACGGGGCGGTAGGACTCCAGCAGCCCGCCCGCTCCCTCCCAGCGCTGCCCGGGGCGCAGGTAGGGGGTGTGGATGAGGGCGTAGAGGGCCTCGCAGCCCGGCGGGGCCTGCTGGTCGTCGGTGCGGGAGGGAGCCGCGAGGTACACCGTCGGGTCGCGGGCGGGGATGCCGGCCCGGTAGATGTCGTCGAACTCCGCGTGCGGGTCGCGGCTGAAGAGGAAGTTGTGGTGCGCCAGGTGCGGGTACTGGCGATCGAGCCCGAGGTAGAGCACCAGCCCGCTGCAGGCCGGCGAATAGCGGGAGGCGATCCGCTCCTGGGACCGGCGGGCCGCGGGCGATGCGACGAGATCGCGCAGGGTCCGCTGCACATCGGAGTTGGAGATCACCGCCTCCGCGCCGAGCGTCCGCCCATCGTCCAGCGTCACGCCTGTCACTCGGTCGGCGTGGCCGACGATCCGGTCCACCCGCCGCCCCAGCTCGAAGCGGACGCCCAGTTCGCCCGCCAGGCGCTCCAGCGCCCGGGCCACGCTCCGCGTGCCCCCCATGGCGTACCAGCACCCGTGGTCGGCCTGCGCGGCACCGATGAGGGAGAGGATCGCCGGCGCGAGGAACGGGCTCGAACCGACATACTGCAGCAGGTGCTCGCACATCTGGCGCACATGGGGCTCGCGGATCATCCGTGACAGCGTGGCGCCGACCGTGGAGTGCAGGCGCATCGCCAGCACATCGCGGAGGATGGCCGGATCGCTGGGGGGCGGGCGCCGCACCAGGTCGCCGATGCCACCAAGGTCCTTGTAGAAGAACACCTTCTCGCTGAGCCGGAACATCCGCCGGCTGTAGGCCAGGAATCGCCGGTAGCCCTCCCCCGCGCCGGCGCCGGGGAAGTGCGCGTCGGCGCCGGAGGCGAAGCGGCGTTCGTCGCGCCACAGGTCCAGCACGACGCCGTCCTCGTAGAAGCAGCGCCACTGAGGGTCCAGGTCCACGAGCGTGAGGTAGTCCTCGGCCCGCCGTCCCGCGCGCCGGATGATCCCCAGCAGCACCTGCGGGAGCGTGAGGATCGTCGGCCCCATGTCAAAGCGGAAGGCGGAGTCCTCCAGGACATTCATCTTCCCGCCCAGGTGATTGTTGGCCTCGACGATGGTGACCGCAAAGCCGCGGTGGGAGAGCTCGACCGCGCTGGCCAGCCCCGCCAGCCCACCGCCCACGACGACCACGCGGGGAGGATCGGATGATCGATCAAGGGACATGGTGGGTCTCACCGAACGGGAACGAGGGCTGAAGGGGCCGGCTGGGCTGGGGCGTCCCGGGCGGCCGGGGGGTCCCGGGGTG
>DOJA01000080.1:0-366 GCA_003511945.1 Phycisphaerales bacterium
CCGTCAAACGGTAGCCGCTCGACTCCCGTGGAGCAACGGGTTGTCCACAGGGTTTACACGAGCTGAATGGGTAGGAAAGGGGGGGGCGTCGACAGGTTGGTTGTCGGACGGTCCTCAATGCCTGAAGTGCCTCACGCCCGTCGTCAGCACCGTGACGCCGTGCCTGTCGCACAGGTCGAAGGTGTCCTGGTCGCGCTTGGAGCCGCCGGTGTGGACGATCGTCGTCACGCCCGCACGGATCAGGATCTCCGGGCCGTCGCTGAAGGGGAAGAAGGCGTCGCTGACGCCGATGGCGCCCCGCGCGAGCGCGCCGGCCTTCTCCGTCGCCAGGCGGCAGGAGGTCACGCGGTCCATCTGCCCCGCGCC
>DOJA01000080.1:527-908 GCA_003511945.1 Phycisphaerales bacterium
CCCCCCGCCCCCCCGGGGGGGCGTCCCGTCCGCCGGGGGGGGCGTCCCCCCCGCCATCCCGCCCGCCGATGGCCACCGCGTTGCTCGACAGCGCCCGCACCATCGTCCACAGAGCGCCCGCGTCGCGCCGGCGCTCCTCGTCCGGCGCCGGGCCGGCGCGGTGCTGCCACTGCCCGGGCTGGACCGGCGCATCGTCGGCGCTCTGCGCCAGCGCGCCGCCCAGGATCGTGCGCACGCTCCAGGGAGATCGGTCCGGCGCGTTCGCCGGCGCGCCCACCGCCAGCAGGCGCACATTCGCCGACTTCTCCTTCAGGCGCGCCAGCGCGCCCGGCGCATAGCCCGGCGCGACGATCACCTCCAGGAACACGCCCTTCTCGGTGA
>DOJA01000080.1:966-1142 GCA_003511945.1 Phycisphaerales bacterium
CAGGAACACGCCCTTCTCGGTGAGCGCCGCGACATCCGTCTCCTCGAGCGCCGCGCCGCCCGGCGTGCAGACCGCGACGATCCCGCCGTAGGCCGCCACCGGGTCGCCCGCCATGGCCAGCGCGACGGCCTCGCGCGCGCCGGGCGCCACCGACGCGCCGCACGGGTTCGCGTGCT
>DOJA01000080.1:1216-3379 GCA_003511945.1 Phycisphaerales bacterium
CGCGCCGCACGGGTTCGCGTGCTTCACCACCGCCGCCCCGGTCCAGCCGGGTCGCCCCCGCGCCAGGTCCATCGCCAGCGAGAGCGCCGCTGACGCATCGTTCAGGTTGTTGTACGACAGCTCCTTGCCGTGCAGGGGCTCGGCGGAAGCGATCGAAGGCCCGCGCCACGCGGGGTCACGGTAGACCGCGGCGTGCTGGTGGGGGTTCTCGCCGTAGCGCAGCGTGCGCACGCGGGGCCAGGCGAGGGCGAGGACCGAAGGCGCCTCGTCGCCGTCGGCGGCGGGTCCAGCAAGGTGGGCCGCGATCGCGCCGTCGTACGAAGCGGTCCGCGCGAAGGCCTCGCCCGCCAGCGCCTCCCGCAGCGCCGGCGTCGTGGCGCCGGCGTGCGCGCGCAGCTCGTCCACGACCCGCGCGTACTGCGCCGGGTCGGTGACGACGCACACGAAGGCGTGGTTCTTCGCCGCCCCGCG
This sequence comes from Phycisphaerales bacterium, assembly GCA_003511945.1. Classification (GTDB taxonomy): domain Bacteria; phylum Planctomycetota; class Phycisphaerae; order Phycisphaerales; family UBA1924; genus UBA11155. Next base: position 1,688 of record DOJA01000080.1, read on the forward strand.
GATGAGCGACGGGCCGCCGATGTCGATGTTCTCGATGGCCTCCTCGCGTGAGACTCCCGGGCGGGCGACGGTGGCCTCGAACGGGTACAGGTTCACGCAGACCAGGTCGATGGGCTCGATCCCGTGCTCGCGCATGGACCGGGTGTGGGCCGGGTCGGTGCGGACCGCGAGGATCCCGCCGTGGACCCTGGGGTGCAGGGTCTTGACCCGCCCGTCCATCATTTCGGGGAACCCGGTGAGGTCCTCGACCGAGCGGACCGCGATCCCCGCGTCGGTCAGCGCCCGCGCGCTGCCGCCGGTCGAGACGAGCTCGACGCCCATCGTCGCCAGCGCCCGCGCGAACTCGACCAGCCCGCCCTTGTCGGAGACCGACAGCAGCGCCCGCCGGACCGGCACGAGTCCATGGCTCGGTTCGCTCATTGGAACATTTCCTGGAGCATCGGGGATCCGTCGATTTCCGAGGGCTTCCGGTTCGTCGTTGATGCGGGGCGCGGAGCGCCTCGGCCCGGCCGAGGGCTTCCCTTCCAAGGCGGGCGATCCACTCGCCCGCTGCTCTACACCTGCTCAGCTCGTCCGCCTCGGCGGGCGAGGCCCCCTAGTTCCTGGGCGAGAACTTCTGGACCAGCCCGGCGGGCTCGACGAGGTAGGCGTTGCCGTCGACGAAGGCGTCGAAGACGATCCTGGAAACTCCGGGCAGTTCGGTGCGCTCGTGGATGTCGCCCCGCTCGGGATCGACCGCGAAGGCCGTCTCCCCGTTCCACACGATCAGGCGCCCCCTGCGGACCGCGACGACGCTGCCGGTGGCGTCCTTGTTCGACCACTTCACCTCGCCCGTGAAGGCGTCGAGGGCGGTCAGCCCGCGCTCGGCGATGGTGACGAACACCGTGCCCTCGTGATGGACGGGCCGGTCGCGGAGCGGGCGCTCGGTGCGCACGCGCCACAGGGGCTTGCTGTCGGTCAGGGCCGTGAAGCCCCAGACCGAGCGGTCGCGCCCGGCGATGAACATCGAATCCTCGCTGGACGCGGGGGGGACATTCACCCCGTCGAAGATGCGGGCCCGCCCGACGGAGGCGCCCCGGGCGGGGTCGAGGACCACGATCTCGCCCGTCTGGCTGACGGCGCCGACGAAGGGGCCGATGACCGCGAGATCGCCCTCGATCGCGCCGGGCATCTGGAAGCCCCAGAGTTTGTAGCCGCTGATGAGGTTGTGCCCGAGGACCTCGCCGGTGCCGCAGCCGAACACTACGGTGTTCCCCGCGAGCACGGGGCGGGTGTTGGCGAGGACCGCGAGCTTCTGGCGCTTCTTGATCACGCCCGACCGACCGTCGAGCACGAAGACCTCGTCCTCGCTGGCGGACAGGACATCGCCCTCGGGCAGGCGGAGGTTGCCGATGAACTTCGCCAGCGGGCCGGCCAGGTCGAGCGACCACCGGCGCGCGCCGGTCGATGGCTCCAGCACGGAGACGGTGTTGCCCGTCTCGTGCGCGATGAGCATGTCGTCGAAGGCGTCAACGAACTTGATGCGCTGCCCGCGCGAGACCGGCGCCGAGGCGTTCCACTGGGGTGCGTACCCCAGCCGGGCCATGGCGTCGTGTCGTTCGGTGCGCCGCGCGTCGCCAGGGGCCGAAGGCGCCCGGGCTGCAGGCGCGCCGGGCTGACCGTTCCCCGCGGGCGTCCCTCCTCCGCCGCCCC
>DOJA01000338.1 GCA_003511945.1 Phycisphaerales bacterium
GGCGTGGGGGGCGTGGGGGGCGGGATCTCGCCCTCGGGCAGACGGACCGGGAGTTCACCCTCGATCGGCACGCCCTCACTCTTGCCGACGAATCCGTCCCCCGCCCCCGGGTGCGACTGAGCCATGCTGCGGACCTCCTGCGGTTGCCCCCCGGTGCTACCGATCGGCGGGATCGGCCGATTCGTCTGAATCCCCGGGCCTAGACCTCCACGGGCTCGAACCGGACGCGCCCTTCCAGCAGAGTGGCGAAGTAGGCGTCGACCCGCTCGATGGCGGTCACCCGGTGGATGAACGCCGCCGCCCGGACGAGGTCGGCCCGCTGGACCAGCGCCAGACGGGGCTCCTTGAGTTCCAGGCGGGTCGCGTAGAAGGCGCAGCCCTCGTGGGCGATCAGGACGATCCGCTTCAAGCCGTGGACTTGAACGAGGAAGCCCAGTTCGTCGACGACGCCCTGCTCCTCCAGGTGGGCGGCGGGGTGTCCCGCGAGGCACGCCGGGCCGCCGGGGAGGGCGATGCGGTCGTAGCGCGGCAGCCCGAGCCCGTTCTGGAGGAAGTCGTCAAAGTGCTCGCCGATGCGCCCGTCCGAACAATAAATCGCGCCCGCGCGGATGCGGTTGCGGTCGTAGGGCAGCCCGCTCTCGTAGGCGCCCTCCTTCCCCGCGACGGGGGAGAGTTTCACCCGTTGAACGACAACCTCCGCCTGCGACATCGGCGCCGCCTTCCTGTCCCCCACTCCCGGGCCTGAGACACGGAGCAATCTACCCCCGATCAGCCTCCCGGGCGCATCGGGCTTGACCGTCGTCCGGGTCGGGCTACACTCCCCCCGCAATGATCCGCCCGCGTCAGCATCACCATCATCACCACGGACACCACGCCCCGCGGCGTGCCCGGTGATGGTCTGCTGAACCGCGTCTGGATCGACCGAGTTCACGAACCCAACGCCGGCCCCGCGGGTCGGCGTTTGTGTTCCAGGCGACCAGCTCGCCCTGAACGCGGCGCCGGTCTTCGGGGCCTCCCACGACGGAGCCCCGTGCATGAGCCCCGAAACGAACCCCTCGATCCTCCGCCTGGCGCTCCCCAAGGGACGCATGCAGGAGGGCGTCACGCGCCTGCTGGAGGACGCGGGCGTGCGCCTGCGCGCCACCGCCCGCGACTACCGCCCCAGCGTGTCGCTCGCGGACACCGACGCCAAGGTGCTGAAGCCCCAGAACATCATCGGGATGCTGGCCGCCGGCGCGCGGGATGTGGGCTTCGCCGGGGCCGACTGGGCCGCTGAACTGGGGGCGGATGTCGTCGAGCTGCTGGACACGGGGCTGGACCCGGTCCGCCTGGTGGCGGCGGCGCCGCCCTCGGCGCTGAAGAACGGGCGTCTCCCGACCGACAGGCCCCTGGTGGTCGCGACGGAGTACGACCGGCTGACGCGCCGGTGGATCGCGTCTCGCTCGCTCAACGCGGCCGTCCTGCGTTCCTGGGGCGCGACAGAAGTCCTCCCGCCCGAGGACGCCGACTGCATCGTTGACAACACCGCGACGGGGGGAACGCTGGCCGCCAACGGGCTCGAGGTGGTCGACGAGGTGATGCGCTCGAGCACCCGTCTCTACGCCAGCCCGCGGGCGCTGGAGCGCCCGGACATCCGGCGCCGGATCGACGACCTGGTCACGCTGCTGCGCTCGGTGCTGGACGCCCGGCGCCGGGTGATGTTCGAGGTCAATGTGAGCGCAGACCGGCTGGAGACTGTGGTCGAGGCGCTCCCGTGCATGCGGGAACCGACCATCTCGACTCTCCACGGCGGCGGGTGGTACGCGGTGAAGGCCGCGGTCCCGCGGGACGCGCTGCCGACGCTCATCCCCGCGGTCAAGTCTCGGGGCGGCGTGGACATCGTCGTCTCTTCTCTTTCACAGATCGTGCCATGACCAACCTCGACGCCTACAGCCCTCCCCCGCTCCGCGCCGGGATCGGCCTGTTCCTCGACAAGAACGAGGGGCCGCGCTCGGGGGCGCTCCGTGCGCTCGACGGGCTGGACCTCGCCGAGGCGGCTCGGAGGTACCCCGACTCCTCGCGCATGACGGCCCTGCTCGCGGAGCGCGTGGGCGTCACGCCCGACCGGGTGCTCGTGACCGCGGGGGGCGACGACGCCATCGACCGGCTGTGCCGCCTGACGCTCTCGCCCTCCCGCGGGCTGGTCACGCACGACCCGACCTTCGAGATGATCCCCCTCGGGGCCGCCCGGTGCGGCGCGCCAGTTCGGAGCGCGGCCTGGATGCGCGGCGGGTTCCCGCGCGACCAGTTCATCGACCTCATCGACCCCACGGTGGGACTGGTGGCGCTGGTCACGCCGAACAACCCCACGGGGCTGGCGATCGACGCAGAAGATGTGCTGGCGGTCGCCCGCGCGGCGGATCGCGCCGGCGCGACTCTCCTGCTGGACCTTGCCTACGCGGAGTTCGCCGACAGCCGCGCTGTTGAGGAACTGGCGCCTTCCCTTCCGAACACCGTCATCGTTCGCACGCTGTCGAAGGCGTGGGGTCTGGCCGGGCTTCGGGTGGGGTATGCCATTGCCGAGCCGCCGATGCTCGCCCGGCTCCGCGCCGTCGGAGCGCCCTTCGCGGCGTCGTCGGTCTCCCTCGCGCTCGCCGAGCGGGCGCTGGGCGACGGGGAGGGCGTCCGCGCGGTTGTGGAGCGTGTCCGCGACGAGCGCCGTCTGCTGGCGGACGCTGCCCGGCGGCTGGGCGCCGACGCGGACGACTCCCAGGCCAACTTCGTGCTCACCCGCTGGCCTGACGCGTTCTGGGTCCGCGATGCGCTCGCATCGCAGGGCATCGGCGTCCGCGCCTTTCCGGGGCGCCCGGGGCTCGGGGACGCCCTGCGCATCACCTGCCCCGCGGACGGCGCCGACTGTGAGCGACTGGTCGGCGCGCTGCGGACTGCCGTCGAGCCGCGGGCCCTGCTGCTGGACCTTGACGGCGTGATCGCCGATGTCTCCCGCTCGTACCGGCGCGCCATCATCGAAACGGCCCGCTCGTTCGCGGTTGAAGTCTCGGCGCAGGATGTCCGCGACGCCAAGGCGCAGGGCGACGCGAACAACGACTGGCTTCTCACGCAGCGCCTGCTCGCCCGCAGGGGTGTTGCGGCGCCGCTGGGGCTGGTCACCGAGCGCTTCGAGGCGCTCTATCAGGGCTCAAACGGCACGCCCGGCCTGCGCGCGCTCGAGTCGCTCCTGGTCGATCGCGAAACGCTGGAAGCCCTCGGCGCCTCGCTGCCCATGGCGATTGTCACGGGCCGCCCCCGCGCCGACGCGCAGCGGTTCCTTCACGAGCAGGGGATCGGCGGCCTGTTCCCGGTCGTCGTGTGCATGGAGGATGCGCCCGTGAAGCCGGACCCCGCGCCCGTGCGTCTGGCGCTCCAGCGCCTCGGCGTGACCAGCGCCTGGATGGTGGGCGACACCCCCGACGACATCGTCGCCGCCCGACAAGCGGGCGTCGTGCCGATCGGCATCCCCGCGCCCTCGGACGACCCCGAGGATGCGCGCCGCGTGCTCACCCAGGCCGGCGCGGCGCGCGTCATCCGCTCCCTCACAGAACTCCTGGAGATCGTGCCGTGACCCCCCCACTACCCGC
>DOJA01000031.1:0-3409 GCA_003511945.1 Phycisphaerales bacterium
CAGCGAGCCCCATCGATCCCCACCACCGCGCCGCCCGAGGCGGAGCCCCCCCGGCGCCCTGATCCACCGAGAGAGACCGCACGCCCCGGCGCACCACGCCCCCTTCACCCCGCGTCCGCGTGCCCCCAAGGAGTTCCGCCATGGCCTCGACCACCGCGCTCTTCACCGGACTCACCGGCCTCAACGCCAACGCCCGCAAGCTCGATGTCATCGGCAACAACATCGCCAACGCCAACACCACCGCCTACAAGTCCAACCGACTCTCCTTCGCCCCCAACTTCACCCGCAACTTCTCCCTCGGCACCGCCCCCAGCGCCAACACCGGGGGCACCAACCCCGGACAGATCGGCCTCGGCGTCACCATCGGCGGCACGCAACGCAACTTCAACAGCGGCGCCATCAACCCCACCGGCATCAACACCGACCTCGCCATCGACGGCGACGGCTTCTTCATCGTCGAACGCGCCGGCGAGCAGTTCTTCTCCCGCGCCGGAGAGTTCCAGTTCAACAGCGCCAACGAACTCGTCAACCTCGCCGGCGACCGCCTCCAGGGCTACCCCGTCGACGACAACTTCAACATCGTCACCGGACGAACCGAGGCGATCTCCATCCCCATCGGCACCCTCACCCTCGCCGAGGCCACCCGCAATGTCTCGTTCAGCGGCAACCTCAACGCCGACGGCGCCGTCGCCACCCAGGCCACCACCCTCCAGTTCGCCGCAACCGGCATCACCGCCGGGACCGACCTCCTCACCGCCATCGGCGGCGGCGCCATCGTCGCGGGCGACACCTTCACCCTCACCGGCGCCGCCCGGGGCGACAAGGCCCTCCCGGACGCCACCTTCACCGTCGGCGCCGCCACCACCCTCGCCGACCTCATGAACTTCCTCCAGGACGCCATCGGCGTCGTCCCCAACGGCGGCTTCACCGCCGGCGAGCCCACCGCCGGCCTCGACCCCGGATCGTTCTCCGTCAGCGCCGGGCTCGTCGACTTCATCGGAAACTGGGGGACCGCCAACGACATCGACCTCGACACCTCCAACCTCGTCCTGCGCGACTCCGCCGGCGTCGCCAAGACCAGCCCCTTCACCGTCGCCAAGCTCGCCGAGGCCGACGGCGAGTCCGTCCGCACCACCTTCGAGATCTACGACTCCCTCGGCACGCCCCTCCAGGTCGACCTCACCATGGTCCTTTCCCACAAGGACAGCACCGGCACCTACTGGCGCGCCTTCGTTCACTCCGCCGACGACTCCGACCAGGCCCTCCACCTCGAGCTCGGCGACCGCGCCGCCACCTTCTCCGAGGCCGTCCCTCTCCTTCAGTTCAACAACTTCGGGCGCCTGGCCTCCAGCCCCGACCTCGCCATCGAGGTCGACCGCGCCGGCACCGGCGCCGGCGACCCCATCGCCCTCAACCTCTCCTTCGCCTCCGACTCCAACTCAATCACCGCGCTGACCGACCGGGGTGGTGATTCCGCCATCGCCGCCGTCTTCCAGGACGGCGCCTTCCTCGGAGTCCTCTCCGACTTCGCCGTCGGCGTCGACGGCGTCATCACCGGCGGCTTCACCAACGGGCTCACGCGCACCATCGGGCAGATCGCCGTTGCCGCCTTCACCAACCCCGCCGGGCTCATCGACGAGGGCAGCAACCTCTTCCGCGTCGGACCCAACTCCGGCAACGCCCTCATCACCGAACCCCTGGCCTTCGGCACCGGCCGCATCATCGGCGGCGCCCTCGAGCTCTCCAATGTCGACCTCAGCCAGGAGTTCATCAACATGATCCTCACCTCGACCGGCTACTCCGCCTCCTCCCGGGTCATCCAGACCACCGATCAGCTCATCCAGCAGCTCCTCGCCCTCGGCGCGTAATCGACCGCCCTCCCCCCTGGGGGGGATGGGCAGGGGGAGAGGGACACCCCAATCGCCCTTCGCACCCCTCCTCCACATCCTTATTCCAAATTCCATTCCCCCGGTGAGACGGGCGGCCTGCCCGTCTTCCCGTCCCCCGGTGGGACGGGCGGCCCGCCCGTCTCTCCCGTCCCGCTTTGAATCATGCTCTCTACGGCTTTTACGGGAGATGCCGCCGTCAATCCCAGGTGAGCCCTTCAGGGAGTGCGTTGAGGTTCTCGCACCCGGACTCGCGGACGATCACCATGTCCTCGACGCGGACGCCCCCGATCGCATGGGAGTAGAGCCCCGGCTCGATGGTCAGGCAGTCGCCCGCGACCAGCGGGGGGCCTCCCTTGTCAAGCAGAGGCGGCTCGTGGACCTCGAGCCCGACCCCGTGCCCGGTGCCGTGGACCATGGCGCAGTACGAGGGCGGGTCGGTGGGCCCGGGCAGCCCCACGCGGAAGCCGCGCGCGGTGATGACGCCGGTCGTGGCGCCGTGGACCTGCTCGCCCGTGGCCCCGGCGCGAGTGACGCCGATGGCGGCCCGCTTGGCCTCGACCACGGCGCTGTGCATGTCGCGGAGTTGTGCCGGGATATTGCCCGGCTTTCCGTGGACGACGGTGCGGGTGCAGTCGCCGCAGTACAGCGTCTCGCGGGACTGGGGAAAGATGTCGACGATCACCGGCTGCTCGGTGTAGAGCGGCCCGCTGCCGCGGTCGTGGCAATCGGCGCCCTGCGGGCCGCACGCGATGATCGCCGGCGGGTTGGTGTACCCGCGCCGGAGCAGCCAGATGTCCGCCTCCTGTCGGAGCCGCTCGCTGGTGAGGGGCGCACCGTCCGAGTGCAGGGAGCCATCGCCGCGGGCCTCGGCGCGCGCGATCGTCCGGCAGACCATCTCGATGGCCTCTTCCGTGGCGCGCTGGGCGATCCGGAGGTGCGCGACTTCCTGCTCGTCCTTCGCGCGCCGCTCCAGAACCCCGATGTCCGGGTCGCAGACAACATCGATGCCCGCGTGCCGGATGTAGTGCGCGAAGATCAGCGGCAGCGTGCGGTCGGCGATGACGCGGGTGACACCGCGCCGGCGCAGGCACTCCGCGGCGGCCTGCGCGGTGGCCGTCTCGCGGTCGCCGGAGAGCCCGCCGGGGGGCGCAAAGTCCTTCGGAGAGGCGAAGGCGCCCGCGCGGGCCGAGCGCCTGGCGCGGTCGATCTCAATATCGCGGAGAATGAAGATGGAGCCGGCGCCAGGAATCGAAATCAGGGCAGCGGGATCGCCGACCCGGAAGCGGACGGCCCGATAGAACGAGAGGTTGTGAGCGGGAACTCCGGCAAGAATGGTGGCGTGTGCGCTGGGCATGGGGCGGCTCGCGTGATCTTTCCGGTCCGTGACATCGTACCGGTTGGGGATGGAGGCGTTGAGGGAACTGGGCGGGAAGTTGGGTGTCGGAGGGTGGGGAGTGAGATGGGGAGGTGTTGAGGAAGAGGAAGGACAGAAGGCGGAGGACACAGGCGGGACGCCTGTG
>DOJA01000031.1:3462-4163 GCA_003511945.1 Phycisphaerales bacterium
AGGCGGGACGCCTGTGCCACTAGAACGGGCAGAGAAAGAAGAGACGCCGGTCTCAAGAGTGACAGGGCTCAGCACAAGGAGCATCGCATGCATCGTCGAGTGAGCCAGCGTTCGAAGCGGATGGACAGCGTTCGCGCAGCGGCGGTCATCGGTGCGCTGCTGGTGCTCACGCCGGGGCTGGTGGCGAGCGCCGCGGGGCGCGACGCGCCTCCCGGAGAAGCCGCACGCGAGGGCGAGCGGGCGGGCGCGCTCCCGCTGAAGCGAGTGGTTCTGTACAGATCGGGCGTGGGCTATTTCGAGCGCCGCGGCACCGTGCGCGGCGAATCCGTCGTAGCCCTGAAGTTCGACGAGGGGCAGATCAACGACATCCTGAAGTCGATGGTCCTCCTCGACCTGGACCCGGCGGCCGGCGGGAAGGTGAGCGGGGTGATGTACGCGAGCAAGGAGCCGCTGGAGCGACGCCTGCGCTCGTTCGGGGTGGACATCTCGGGCGCGCCGAGCGTGGCGTCACTCTTCCTCCAGCTCCGCGGGGCGCCCGTCCGCGTGGTGACGCTCGAAGGAACGATCGAGGGCACCATCCTGGGCGTGGAAGAGCGCCAGGTGGTCACGACGGGCGGGAACGCGGCAGCGGTGACCAAGGAGCCCTTCGTCAACCTGGTGACGGGACCGGGGGGCCCGGGGGGCCCGGGGGGCCCGGGGGG
>DOJA01000048.1 GCA_003511945.1 Phycisphaerales bacterium
AGGGACGCCGGGTGCGCCTCACCGTGGGCAGTGGGTGCCGGGGTACGCGGTCCGCCGCGTGCCCCGTGGCTCACGAGCACGGGCGCGGGGCACGACTTCCGGTCGTACCCCGGCACCCGGCCATCACCGAAGGCGGATCCCCGCCCCCGGGTGAATCGGGGCGGGCGTATGGTCGGTAAGCCCGAGTGGCCCAATGCCTACCCCGACCGATGGGCGTCGGCGGAACCGTTCCCCAGTACCGCAGGAGACACCGATGAAGAGCGATCCCACCAAAGCCCTGGCGATCGGCGCCTGGGCGGCCGTCGCGGCCATCGCGCTGACCGCGCCGAACACGAGCGCGCAGCCCACCCCCGAGCAGATCGAGCAGATGAAGGCCGCCGCCGCCGGGGCCAGGGGCGCCGACGCCAAGGGCGACGACAAGCCCGACTTCCCCGACTTCAAGGAGGTCTCCAAGGACTTCGCCAAGGTCGTCTCCACCGCCGACGGCGCCGCCAGCATGTTCACGCTCTACAGGCGCGACAAGGACCAGCAGCTCCTGGCCGAGTTCCCCAAGGACTTCGAGAAGAAGAAGTTCTTCATCGCCATGACCGTCGCGGGCGGCACGCCCTGGGCCGGGCTGCAGGGCGGCGACCTCTATGTCTACTGGAAGCGCTACGACAAGAACATCGCGCTCATCATGCCCAACCTTCAGAACCGCTCCACCGGCGACCAGTCGTCCAAGGACTCGGTCTCGCAGCTGTTCACCGACACCGTGCTGCTCTCGGTCCCCATCGTGGCGATGGGCCCCGGGGGCGGGCCGGTGATCGACCTGGACGCGATGCTCGTCGGGCAGGCCGACAAGTTCTTCGGCCCCGTCGCCGCCCGGCTCGACTCCAAGCTCACCACGCTCAAGTCCGTCAAGGCGTTCCCGCTCAACATCGAGGTCTCCGTCGAGGCCCCCGTCTCCAGCGGCCCCGGGCAGCGGAACACCTCCGTCGCCGACGGGCAGCTGCTGACCTTCCACTACTCCATCAGCGAGGTCGCCGGCTCCCCGGGCTACAAGCCCCGCGAGGCCGACGAGCGGCTCGGCTATTTCACCACCGTCTACCGCGACCTGGGCAAGCTCGACCGCAACAACAAGTGGGTCCGCTATGTCAACCGCTGGAACCTCGAGAAGGCCGACCCCAAGCTCAAGATGAGCCCCCCCAAGCAGCCGGTCGTCTTCTATGTCGAGCACACGGTCCCCATCCGCTACCGGCGCTGGGTCCGCGAGGGCGTCCTGCTGTGGAACAAGGCCTTTGAGCAGGTCGGCATCGCCGGCGCCATGGAGGTCTACTACCAGGACAAGGCCACCGGCGCCCACATGGACAAGGACCCCGAGGATGTCCGCTACAACTTCCTCCGCTGGCTCTCCAACGACATCTCCACCGCCATCGGCCCCTCCCGCGCCAACCCCATGACCGGCGAGATCCTCGACGCCGACATCGTCCTCACCGACGGCTGGATCCGCGCCTTCTGGTCCTACGCCAACGAGGTCATCCCCGAACTCGCCATGGAGAACATGGGCCCCGACACCCTCGCGTGGCTCAACAACAACCCCCAGTGGGACCCCCGCCTCCTCCTGGCCACCCCCGGCGAGCGCGACCACATCCTCGCCCAGCGGGCCGCCCGGGGCGTCCAGCGCTTCGGCGGGCACCCCGCCGCCATGGTCGACCCCACCCTGATGGGCGACGACGAGTTCGACGGGCTCGCCGGCCGCGTCTCCCAGACCAACGGCATGTGCCTCATGGCCCAGGGACGCGCCATCGAGATGGGCCTCATGGGAATCTCCATGGATGTCCTGGGCCTCATCGCCGCCGACGAGGGCGAGAAGAAGGACGAGGGCGACAAGCTCGACGGCATCCCCGAGTGGTTCATCGGCCCCATGCTCGCCGACCTCGTGGCCCACGAAGTCGGCCACACCATCGGGCTCCGCCACAACTTCAAGGCCTCCTCCATCTACTCCATGGCCCAGATCAACTCCAACGAGATCAAGGGCAAGAAGGCCCTGGGCGGCTCCGTCATGGACTACAACGCCCTCCCCAACATCAACATGGGCTCCGGCGAGGTCCAGGGCGACTTCGGCATGATCGACATCGGCCCCTACGACATGTGGGTCATCGAGTACGGGTACACCTTCGACGACCCCAAGAAGGTCCTCGAACGGGTCGCCGACCCCCTGCTGGTCTACGCCACCGACGAGGACACCTGGGGCCCCGACCCCTACGCCACCCGGCGCGACCTGGGCTCCGATGTGCTCTCCTTCGCCCAGAGCCGCATGCGGCTCGCCGCCGAGCTCCGCTCCCGAATCGTCGAGAAGTTCGTCAAGGACGGCGACTCCTGGGCCAAGGCCCGTCGCGGGTACATGCTCACCCTCAACCAGCAGCTCTCCTCCGTCGCGATCATGTCCAACTGGATCGGCGGCGCCCACATCGCCCGCGACAAGAAGGGCGATCCCAACGCCCGGGATCCCATCACCCCCGTCGCCGCCGCCAAGCAGCGCGACGCCCTGAAGTTCGTCATCGACAACGCCTTCCGCGACGAGTCCTTCGGCCTGACCCCCGAGCTGCTCAACAAGATGACCGTCGACAAGTGGTGGGACAACGGCGGCGTGAGCGACATCTTCCAGGACGAGACCTGGCCCGTCCACGAGCGCATCCTGGGCGTGCAGTCCACCGCGCTCACCCTCCTGCTCAACCCCACCCGCCTCGGGCGCGTCTACGACAACGAGTTCCGCGTCCCCGCCGATCAGGACATGATCACCCTGCCGGAGGTCGTCTCCACCATCACCCGCGAGGTCTGGTCCGAGCTCGACGCCAAGAGCGCCAACCGCTTCACCGCCCGTCAGCCCATGATCTCCTCCCTCCGGCGCAACCTGCAGCGCACCCAGCTCGAGCGCCTGATCGACCTCACCAAGCCCGACTCCTTCTCCGGCTCCGCGGGCAAGGCCATCGCGACGATCGCCATGCAGCAGCTCCGTGAACTCAAGGACAAGATCGAAGGCGCCAACAAGAACGGCGCCCTCGACCCCTACACCCGCGCGCACCTCTCCGAGTCCGCCGAGAAGATCGCCCGGGCCGTCGACGCCGTGCAGATCTACAACACCAACGACCTCCGCCCCTCGTTCTTCCTGGGCAGCCCCTTCGGCAACGAGGCCCAGCCCGCCCAGCGCTGAGCGCTGACGGGACCGACAAGCCCTGACGGATCACACAGGCCGCGCTCCTCACCGGGGAGCGCGGCCTTTCCCTTGATCCCTTCTCTCTCTCTCTCCGGTGGCACGGGCGGCCCGCC
>DOJA01000105.1:0-227 GCA_003511945.1 Phycisphaerales bacterium
ACGCCCGACGCGAGCAGCGCGCGGGCCCGACCGGATGAATGGGTGTTCGTCATGGGGCGTGTTTGGTACCAGATTCCCCGCCGGTGTGCAGGGGGCACGAGGGCCGATTCCGGTTCGAGCGATTTCGGTCTAGCAGCGGGGTCGCTGATCCCCCGGGGCGGGCATCCCAGGTCAACGACCGAAGTTGCGACATCCTCGTTCGCATGGTCTTGCCTCCCAAGGCGGGC
>DOJA01000105.1:315-4152 GCA_003511945.1 Phycisphaerales bacterium
GATTCACTCGCCCGCCGCTCCACCCCTTCTCAACTCGTCCGCCGCGGCGGACGAAGTGTCCTAGAAGTTCGGGGGCGGCCAGCCGGGGGGCGGGCCGGGATCGGGCACTGGAACCCCGGGCGGGCCGAGCGGCACGCGCCCCGCCCGCTCGCCCGCGAAGTCCCCGGGCGGCACCCGCGGGTCGCGGGGCTCCCAGTCCACCTTCAGCGCGCCCAGCAGCGTCCCCGTCGCGAAGGAGAGGTCCACCTGCGCGATCTGGTAGTCGGTGATGGCCCGGATCTCCGACAGCTGCGCGTCCGCCAGCCGCGTGGCGGCGTCGAGCACATCGGTGCTGGTCCGGGCGCCGACCTCGAACTGGTTCTGCTCCGCACGCAGCAGGCGCTCGGCCAGTTCGACCGACTGGCGGGCCGCCAGGATGCGCTGCCAGGAGGACTCCAGCCCGTCGACGGCGTTGAGGACCTCCTGACGGATCGCCAGTTCGCGGGCCGCCCGCGAGGCCAGGCGCTGCAGCCGGTTCAGGATCGCCACATGCACGCGCGACTCCGCCGCCTCGTTGCCGATGAGCGCTTCGAACCGCGCGCCGACCGTCCAGTCCTCGAACCGGTTGTCGCGCAGCACGCCCAGCGAGTCGGAGTACGACGACCCCAGCCCGTTGATCGTGTACGAGTAGTCCATCACGAACAGCGGGAGCGCCTGGTTCCGCGCGAAATCGATGCTCGAATAGTCCTGCGCCAGGCGGAGCTCGAACTCGAGCATCTCCATCCGGTTGGCGATGGCGTCGGTCACCAGGCGGTCGGGGTCGAGCTTGTACGACACGGGGTCGGGCGGGCTGGTGAGGTCCAGCACCATGGGCTTGCCGATCTCCATGCCCTTCACATTCAGGATGCGCTTGAGGTTCCGCTGCGCCTCGCGGGCGGCGTTGTCGGCCCGGATGATGTCCTCCAGGCGGGCCGCCACGCCGTCCTCGGCACGGATGATCTCGACCTCGGGCGCCACCTGCGCCCGCACGCGACGCCGGGCGCGCTCGAGCTGCTCGGTCGCCAGCTCGTACTGCTGCTGCGTCACCTCCAGCGCCTTGCGGGCGGCGAAGTTCGTCCAGTACGCCCGCTCCACCTCGGCCAGGCGACGGATCACCTCCAGCTTCGCCCGCGCCTCGGCGACCTGCGACTCCAGCGACTGGATGCGGATCGAGTGGGTGTTCGCCCGGCGCCCCGCGCCCCGCAGCAGGGGCTGGCTGATCGAGAGCCGCAGGTCAGTCGTGTAGGCCGGGTTCAGCGTCGAGAACTCGTTGTTCGTCTCCGTCCGGTTCGTGGGGAGCGAGACCGTCGCCGTCCCGCCCGAGCGGAGCGGGATCGTCACCCCGGGGGTGAAGTCGGTGAACTCGGCGTTGCTGCCCTGCAGATCGGAGGAGGTCGGCTGGTCGGTGTTGGCGTAGTTCGCGTCGATGAAGAATGTGGACTCGAACTTCGCCTCCTCGCCGCTCAGGCGCACGCGCTCGATCGTCGGGTCGATCAGCGACACCTGCAGGTCCAGGTTGTTCTCCAGCGTCCACGCTCGGCACTGCTCGACGGTCACCTCCAGGCGCTCGAGCCCCGCGTAGGGATCGCTCAGCGGGTCGCTCGCCAGCCGGCGGAAGGTCAGGTCCTCGCCCTCGGGGGCGGCGTAGTCGGCGAGGGTCAGGGTGCCGATGGAGCGCAGGCGCTCGACCGGCACCACCTGGCCGTAGTCGCCCGAGTCCGGGCCGAAGGGGTTCGCGCACCCCGCGACGGACGCGAGCGCGGCGGCGGCGCTCACCAGGCCGATCGCCCGGCTTCCGCCCACGAAGAATCGATCACTCATGTCGCAGGGCCTCGATGGGATTGAGTCGGGCCGCCTTCAGCGCGGGGCCCATGCCGAACACGATGCCGACCCCCGCGGAGAACCCGAAGGCCAGGCCGATGGCCCACGCCGGGATCTCGGCGCCTTTGAACATGTCGACCTGGGAGAGCCCGAGCACCGACAGCTGCCCAAGGATGACGCCCAGCATCCCCCCCACCAGGCACAGCAGCACCGCCTCGATGAGGAACTGCACCAGGATGACCAGCGGGTTGGCGCCGATGGCCTTGCGCAGCCCGATCTCGCGCGTCCGCTCGCTGACGGAGACCAGCATGATGTTCATGATCCCCACGCCGCCCACGAGCAGCGAGATGCCCACCAGCACCGCGGCGGCGACGAGCATCCCGCTGCCGATCTGGCGCATGTTGTTCACGATCGTCTCGAAGACGAACATCCCGAAGGTGTCCTCGTCCTCGGGCTTGAGCTGGCGCTTGGTCCGCAGGATGTAGCGCACCTCCTGCTGGACCTCCTCCACCGCGCGGTCGATGCCCTTGCCGGTCTTCATCTGCACGATCGCCTGGGGCCAGGGGTGGTTGTCGAGCTTGTAGATGAGCCGGAAGGGAACGATGACCTCCGACTGGGACTCGTCGCCCCCGAACATCGGGCCCAGTTCGCGGGTCTGGAGCACGCCCACGATCTGGAACCGCCGGTCGTTGATCGTGATGAACTCCCCCACCACGCCGTCGTTCAGGCGGAGCTCCTCGATCGCCTTGTCGTTGACGAGGCACACCTGGAGCTCGTCGGCGCTGTCGGCCTCGACCAGCGGGCGCCCCTGCAGCACGACGCGGTTGTTGATCGGGAACCACTCGGGCTCGACCGCGGTGATGCGCACGCCCGTGCGCTCGACCTCGCCCGCGCGGATGGTGCAGCGCTCGTTGGCGTAGAGCGCGATCCGCTGGACCACCGTCGCGTGCTCGCGGATGGCCTGGGCCTCTTCGGGGGTGATGCGGACCGTCTGCCACGACAGGCGCCCGGTGTTGCGGAGCGAGGGCGGCACCTGGCCCCAGACCTCCATCTTGTTGGCGCCGAAGTCCTCGAACGACTTGAGCACCCAGGTGTTGAGGGAGAGCACCGCCGCGATGACCGCGGTGATGGCCCACACGCCGATGATGATGCCCAGCATGGTGAGGGCGGCGCGGATCTTGTTCGCCGTCAGCTGGCGGACCGCGGAGAAGAGGGTCTGGACGATCAGTCGCATGAAGACCATGGCTCAGTCCACCTCCAGGGGGCGGGGCCCGGTGGTGCGGGCGACCGTCTTGGCCGCGTGGGCGGCGGTGACCGCCACCTGCTCCAGCCAGGCGCGATGGATGGGGTCCTCCATCGTCGGGCAGTCGGAGAACACCAGCCCGTCGCGCAGGCGGATGATCCGGTCCGCGTAGCCCGCGATGTCCTCCTCGTGGGTCACGATGACGATCGTCTGGCCCTCGGCGTGCAGCTCCTTGAAGAGCGCCAGGATCTCCGCGCTGGTCGCGGAGTCCAGGTTCCCCGTGGGCTCGTCGGCGAGGATCATGCTGGGCTTGTTCACCAGCGCCCGGGCGATGGCGACGCGCTGGCGCTGCCCGCCGGACATCTGCATGGGGCGATGGCCCATCCGCGTGCCCAGCCCGACGCGCTCCAGCGACTGCTTGGCCGCCCGGCGCGCCCCCAGCCACCGGCGCTTGGAGTACAGCAGCGGCAGGCGCACATTCTCCAGCGCGGTCACCCGGTTGAGCAGTTCGAACGACTGGAAGACAAACCCGATCTCCTCGTTCCGCACCCGCGCCAGCTCGAACCCGCCCATCCGGTGCGTCATCTTCCCGTTCAGCTCGTACGAGCCGCTGCTGGGCTTGTCCAGGCACCCCAGGATGTTCATGAGCGTCGACTTGCCCGAGCCCGACGCGCCCATGATCGCCACGAACTCGTTCTTGCGCACCGTCAGGTCCACGCCCGCCAGCGCGTGGACGCGCTCGGTGCCCATCTTGT
>DOJA01000063.1:0-565 GCA_003511945.1 Phycisphaerales bacterium
GATTGGACGCCCATGCGCGCACTCGTCAAAGACAAGCCCGCCCCCGGGCTCGCGTTCGACGCCCACCGACCCGCACCCCTCGGCTCCCACGGGAAGCGAGGGGAGCCCGGACCGCGCGAGGTCCTGATCCGCGTCAAGAAGGCCGGCGTCTGCGGCACGGACCGGCACATCTGGGAATGGGACGCCTGGGCGCAGTCGCGCATCCCGGTGGGCATCGTCACCGGGCACGAGTTCGCGGGAGTGGTCGAGCGCGTCGGCGCCGCCGTCACGCGCGTGCGATCCGGGCAGCGGGTCAGCGCCGAGGGACACCTGACGGCGTTCCAGGACTACAACTCGCGCACCGGGAACGCGCACATCGCCAGCGACACGAAGATCCTGGGCGTCGACCGCGACGGGTGCTTCGCGGATTACCTCATCGTCCCGGAGGAGAATGTCTGGCCGCTGCACGACCGCATCCCCGACCGCATCGGCGCCATCATGGACCCGCTGGGCAACGCGGTCCACACGGTGATGAGCGCGGGAGTGAGCGCGCAGACCGTGCTCATCACCGGCGCCGGGATCATCG
>DOJA01000063.1:764-4240 GCA_003511945.1 Phycisphaerales bacterium
ACAGGCGTCCCGCCTGTGTCCCCCGCTCCCTCTCCTCCTTCTCCCTCCCCCCTCATCAGCCGCGAGCGGGTGCCCGCCGACGAACTGCCCACCCACCAGAACCTGCCGGGATGGATCCAGCGGATCAAGGACGAGACCCGCGGCGACGGCGTGGATGTGCTGCTGGAGATGTCCGGCGCGCCCACCGCGATCGACCAGGGCTTCCGGGCCCTGCGCATGGGCGGACGGGCGGCCCTGCTGGGCATCCCGTCGCGCCCGCCCCAGTTCGACCTGACGAACCATGTCATCTTCAAGGGCGCCACCGTGCTGGGCATCAACGGGCGGCGGATGTGGGAGACCTGGTACCAGATGGAGAACTTCCTGCTGGGCGGCCGCCTGCGGCTGGACGAGATCATCACCCACGAACTGAAGTTCGAGCGCTACGCCGAAGCCTTCGCCCTGATGCAGTCGGGCGAGGGAATCAAGATCGTGCTGGACCTGGAGGGGTGAGGGTGGAAGGCGAGTCGCCCGATTGTCGTCGTCTGGCCGCGCAGCCCCTCACGCCGGAACAACTCGCTGATGCCTACTCCAAAGGGCTCGGGCGCGCACTTCGTCACCTGCGCACGGCCCCGGACTCCTCGGCGCTGCTCCCTCAGCTGAGAGAGTCGTATCGGGACGACCCATGCTTCGACGGGCAGATCGAGGGGTCCCGCGCGTGGTACATCGTCGAGTGCTCCGCCGCCGGGAACGACCTCGATGTGCTGCGTAGCGCGCTGCGCGACGCCGCGTCCAGCGTGCTCGAACATGAGGGGCTCTCGCACGCGCTTGACCTCGCGGCCGAGTTGGGGCAACGGGGAGATCGCGAGATGGTGTGGTAGGTGTCGTGCGGCCCTGCGCCCAGGCCGACAGTTGGCGAAGCCGAAACGGAAATACCCGTGTACCCCCAGCCGCTCATGGGGTCGGCGTCGGCGAGAGACGCCGAACTGACGATGACAGCGCCGACGGCGAGCGCGGCACCACCCGGCGGAGGGGTGCGTCATGCGTATCCCCCAGTATCCGAGAACGGGATCCAGAAGCCCAGCGGACCCCCCATAGGATGGCACTGCATCGGAGCAGCGCAAATCCTCCGGACCTATTCTCCTCCTGAAATGAAGGCGAAGTCGTCGGGCACTGTGATGACGGACCTCGCGCGCGCCGGCGTGAGTCTCCTCGTTTCAATCGTTCTCGGCGGTGTGTTTGGGGTGGCCGCTGCCGCGGGCATGGGCATCCAGTACATGGCTGACTTCGCTTTCAGCTTCGGTGCCGTCACCGGATTGCTGTGCAGCCCGGCACTGATCTTCGGTCTCTTGTACGGACCATGGTTACGCGGACTCTTGTGGATCTCTGCGCCGACGGCGGTTGCCGCGTTCGTCGGGGGCTATCTGACGCCGGCCAACAGCAGATCGGTCCTGGGCCTGGCGATGCCGATCAGCGTGTTCGTGCTGGCCTCGTTGCTCCGAGGGGTCATCGGCTGGAAATACCACAGGCGAGCGCGATTGGATGCATGCTTCCGCTGCGGATACCCAACCGCAGGGCTGCCACCGGATACCGTGTGCCCAGAGTGCGGCATCGCGGCCGGAGACGGACAGTCGATGTCTGCGCCGACCGGACTCACTTTGAAGTAGCGCAGGCATACGGTGGGCCTGAGAGTTCCGCGCAGCTCGCGGAGAAGCGGCGGTGGTTACCACACACCGATCGGAGACCCAATCCCCACCCCACCTTGCATACGCGAGCGTGCGCCCCGGTCAGGCCGTGCGTGGCTGTGTAGCGGGTTCTTGTGGAATGCACCGGGTGCTCGACAAAGAGCCGCTGGAGTCAGCATGTGACCTCGGCGACCGTCAACGCGGGTGATCAGGTTCGACCCGACGACTCTCGTCTCGAGCAGTCGCCGTTCAACCAGACCCCTCAGTACCTCCGAATCACCCCCGTCACCACGCCCTGGACCTTGCAGTCCTTGACGATGATCGGCTTGAACTCGGGGTTCGCCGGCTGGAGGCGGATGTGGTCGGCCTCCTTGAAGTAGGTCTTCAGCGTGGTCTCGCCGTTGGGGAGCAGGGCGACGACACGCTCGCCGTTGCGGGCGGTGTCGCGACGCTGGATGATGACATAGTCCCCGTCGAGGATGCCCTCGTCCTTCATCGACTCGCCGTCGACGCGCAGGGCGAAGGTCCCGCCGCCCGACGAGGCGACGCGCGGGCCGGCGAAGAGGTCCGAGAGGTTGAGCTCATCCGTGTCGGTGAACTTCTCGATCGGATGGCCGGCGGCGATGCGCCCCACGAGGGGAAAGGCCAGGGGCTTCTCCTCGTCGGGCAGGGCGATTCCCTCAGCGATGGACAAAGAGCGCGCCTTGTTCGGCTCGCGGACCAAGGCCCCCTTCTTGATGAGGGCCTCGACATGCTCGAAGACCGTGACCTTGCTGACGCCGAGCTCGTCGGCGAGCTCCTGCATCGTCGGCGAATAGCCGCGACGCACGCGACAGTCGCGGATGAGCTGAAGGATCTTGAGCTGCTTGGGCGTGAGGTTCATGCGAAGGGGCCTCCGTGTGCTGGTGCAGGGCCGCCCCGGGGCGGCGGATGAGCGTCGGACGGTGCGCGACGGGCTCGCCCTCGACCCCGCGCGACAGGCGCCGGAGCGACGGGACGACCGCGAGAGCGGCCCGGGTCTGCTGTTCGATAATCCGCTCGGCCCCCAAGAGGGCGCCGAGGCGGGAAGCGATGGCGGAGATCTCGACGCGCTCGGCGCCGCGCGGCGCTTCCTGCGCGCCGAGCGCTCGGCGCCGGACCGGTCCGGCGTCGGTGAACCCGGTGGAGAACGAGCCCGGGGCGTCGTCGCCGGCGGCGAAGTCGAGCGAATCGGAGGCGACGAGGCGTCCGGCGCCTTCGGCGCCGAAGTACTCGCGCCGGAAGTCGCCCCCGGGGCCGAGAGAGAGCACGG
Source organism: Phycisphaerales bacterium (assembly GCA_003511945.1). GTDB lineage: Bacteria > Planctomycetota > Phycisphaerae > Phycisphaerales > UBA1924 > UBA11155. The sequence goes on from DOJA01000063.1 coordinate 3,717, forward strand.
GAGCGGGGCGCTGGTCGGTGATCAAGGGCATGTCCGTCCCCTGGCGTGCCGCGGGCGCCCGATGAAGGGTCGTCGCGGGGCGTTCGCGTGTCGCTGGTCGTCCGTCCCGGGCGAGCGAGCGTTGATCGGGTTCGGCGGCGTGCTCCGAAGCCGCCCGGCCGCGTGGCCGGTTGTTCGGGATACGGTACCCGATCAACCGCCGCACGGCAAGTCCTTCTTTCGGGAAATTTTTGGATTCTGCGTGATAGGGAATCGCGCGGCCGCCCTCGGACCCGCCCGGGCGATGTTGCGCAAAGCCCGGCCATATCATGACTTACACAACGACACCCAGCCGTCCCGCGAGCGGGTGACGACTCTGCGGATTTCCAGCACGGTGATTTCCGCCTGAACGGCCTGCGCCGGGAGGTCGGTGATTCGGCACAAGTCGGTCGCGGTGCGGGGCTCGTCGAGCGCGCCGACGAGGCGTCGCTGCGCAGTGCCGTCAGTCGCGCGTACTACGGAGCCTTTCATCTGGCGATTCAATT
>DOJA01000260.1:0-1633 GCA_003511945.1 Phycisphaerales bacterium
GGGGCGTGGCGCTGGCGGGGCTGCTCGGGCTGGCGGGGCTGGGGGCGCAGCTGCTGATCGTGACGGCCTCGGACGATGCGCGGCTGGTCTTCTGGGCCTACCTGACGGTGGGCCTGCCGGCGATGTTCGTGGGGTATTTCCTGCTGGGGGTGCCGGTGGGGCTGCTGGTGGCGCGGGCGCTGGGGCCCGCGGTGGCGCGGGGGATGCGCGTGCCGCGGACGATGCTGGTGAACCAGGCGCGGGCGACGCCTTATCGGCGCGGGTTCACCGCCGGGGCGCTGATGGTCGGGCTGGCGATGATGACGAGCATCTGGACGAACGGGAACGCGGTGCTGCGCGACTGGCTGGACGCGATCCAGTTCCCCGATGCGTTCGTCCACGGGTGGTTCGGGCTGAGCGCCGAGTCGAGGGAGAAGATCGCAGCGCTGGACTTCGTGGAGGAGACCTGCGCGATCACGCTGTACAAGATCGACAGCGGCGCGTTCGGGCTGAGCGAGATCCGCCCCCCCCCTACTTACTTCGTGGCGTTCGAGCCGGGGCCGTTCTTCCGGATGACTCGGCTGCACTGGGTGGCGGGGGACGAGGCGTACGCGCGCCGGCGCCTCGAGGAAGGCGGCGCGGTGCTGGTGGCCAAGGAGTTCCTGGTGAAGCGGGAGGGGTACCGCATCGGGGACCAGTTCGTGGTGGAGCACGCGGGTGAGCGGCACGAGTTCGAGATCGTCGGGGCGGTGTCCTCTCCCGGGCTGGATGTGGTGGCGTTCGCGTTCGACATCGGGAAGGAGTACGCGAACCAGGCGATCTCGAGCGTGTTCGGGACGCGGGCGGACCTGGAGCGCGTCTTCGGGAACGACTCGGTGCAGATGGTGCAGGTGGGGCTGAAGGGTGAGATATCCGACGAGGAGGCGGAGCGCCGGCTGCGCGAGGCGGTGGACGACCCGGCGGCGGTCGTGGGCTCGGGGCGGGAGATCAAGGCGCAGGTCACGGGGATCGGGCGCTCGACGATGCGGGTGGCGAGCGCCGTGGCGGTGGGCGCAATGCTGATCGGGTGTCTGGGGGTGGGGAACATCGTGCTGGCGGGGATCGATGCCCGCCGGTTCGAGTTCGGGGTGCTCCGCGCGGTGGGCGCGGACGCCTGGACCGTCGGGCGCCTGGTGCTGGCGGAGGTGCTGCTGACGGCGCTGACGGCGTGCGTGCTGGGGACTGGGCTGGGCGTCCAGGGCTCGTTGGCGGCGGTGCGGATGCACGAGTTGTTGGCGGGGATCGAGCTGCGGGTCCGCCCGCCGGTTGGGCCGATCGCGCTGGGGTGGGTGATCCTGATCGGGCTGACGGTGGCGGTCTCGTGGCCGATGGTGGCGCGGCTGGTGCGGCGGACGCCTCGGGAGTTGCTGGGGGCGACGCGGGGGTAGGGGCTTCGTCTGCACGCGGCGGACTGTCGTGCGCGCGGCCCGGCGATTGCCTTCTCCCGGCCTGATGTGCCGCGGAGTGTGGGCACGGGTGGAGGCCGCCGGAGGCGGGCGGAACCCGTGGCATGAGGAAGCCCTCCAACCACTACACCGCCCCTTCGGGGCGGGGGATTGTGCGCACGGCGCCGCGTCCACGGGTTCCGATCGCCCCCCCCGGGGGGGGGCGATCT
>DOJA01000260.1:1807-3383 GCA_003511945.1 Phycisphaerales bacterium
CCCCCCCCCCCCGCGCCGGCGGGGGGGGGGGGGGCCCCCCCCGCCCCCCGGCCGGGGGGGCGGGGGGGACGATCTCCACCCGTGGCAACGGTCCTCGGCCCTGCGGGCCGGAAAGGCGCGGCGTGCGAAGAGCGACGAGTGACGAGTGACGAGCGACGAGCGACGAATGGGCGGCGGCACCGAAGGGGAACGCTGGAGCGTGAGAACCGATCACACCCGCTGGGCGGTGATGACGAGGTCGGGGTCGTGGACTTCGATCGCGGTGACGACGGCGCCGGCGCGGATGAACTTCACGGCCACCTTGGGCGCGCCGACGGGGAGGAACGAGAGGGCGCCCGTGTGCGACAGGCGACGGGGCGAGCCGCCGGCGCGGGTGATGTAGAGGTCCTCGCGCCGGACGGCGGCGTCGAGGCGGTCGGACTCGTGCGGGCCGAAGGCGTAGGTCCCGATGCAGGCGTCGCGATCGGCGGGGTCGAGGGGCTCGGTGGGGTAGCCGATGTCGGCGTCGCCCAGTGAGCGCAGGTACTCGACGACGGGGGCGGCCTGTTCGCCGCCGGCCTGGGCGTGCTTGAGGAGGGTGATGCCGTGCGGGCCGTGGAGGCGCTGGAGGCCGGGGGAGGCCTCGATCGCGGCGCGGACGGCGTTGAGATTCCCGAGCATGGCGAAGGTGAAGAGGTCCGGGCGGGCGCCGAGGGAGATGAGGAACTCGGCGATCTGGCGGTTGCCGACATGGGACGCGGCGCCGAGGGCGGTCTCCCAGTCGCCGAAGCCCCAGTCGTAGGCGGCCTTGGCGAGAGCGGGGCGGGGCTCGACGAGTTTGCGGAGTTCGTCGAACTTGGCGTGGGCGAGCCCGACGATCTGTTGGGCCAGGGCGGGGTCGGCGGAGGGGAAAAAGGGGAGCGTTGGCCCGCCGGCAGGCGCGGGGCTGGGGGGTCGCGCACCGGCGGCACTGACCAGTCCCAGCGACGCGATGGGGGCGGAAGCGAGGAGCGAGCGGCGGGAGAGCGGGGCGGGCATCGGCGGCTCCTTCGGGCGGCGGTCCGGGTTCGGCTTGTACCCGGCTGCGCGCCGGGCGCTGCACCGAGGTGACTTCGCCCGCCAGGGCGGGCGAGTTGAGCAAGCGCAGAGCGGCGGGCGAGTGAATCGTCCGCCTCTGGAATCGAACCCTTGGTCACTGGGGCACTGCGGCTTCGCGGGCGGAGGATCCGGGCAGCGGCTCCACGGTTGGGCGCGCGGCACATGGACCTCGACCCGCGCGCTAGAGTGGGTCCATGCGCGCGCGGTTCGAGCGGTTGAAGGTGGTGAGCGGGATGACCCCCACCGGCGATCAGCCGGGGGCGATCGAGGGTCTGGCGGCGCGCCTGGCGCGCGGGGACCGGGCGGCGTGCCTGCTGGGGGCGACGGGGACGGGCAAGACCTTCACCATGGCGCATGTCATCGAGCGCCTGCAGCGCCCGACGCTGATCCTGTCGCACAACAAGACGCTGGCGGCGCAGCTGTACGAGGAGATGAAGGAGCTGTTCCCCCGCAACGCGGTGTCGTACTTCGTGTCGTACTACGACTACTACCAGCCGGA
>DOJA01000260.1:3490-4707 GCA_003511945.1 Phycisphaerales bacterium
CCTCGCGGAACGACGACCTGGACCGGCTGCGCCTGGCGGCGACGAGCCACCTGCTGAGCCGCCCGGACTGCATCGTGGTCGCGAGCGTGTCGTGCATCTTCGGGCTGGGGTCGCCCGACGCCTACCAGCAGCGGGTGTTCACGCTCCAGAAGGGCGACCGGATCAACCGGCGGGAGTTCCTGCTGGCGCTGTCGGAGATGCAGTACCAGCGGGCGGAAGTGGACTTCAAGCGGGGCACCTTCCGGGTGCGCGGGGATGTGATCGATCTGTACCCGGCGTACGAGCAGTACGCGGTGCGGGTTGAGCTGTTCGGGGAGGACATCGAGGCGCTGTCGCTCATCAACCCGCTGAGCGGGGAGGTGCTGGCGGAGGAGTCGATGTTCTTCGTGTTCCCGGCGGTGCACTATGTGATGCCCGAGGACCACCTGGCGCCGGCGCTCGCGGGGATCCGCGAGGAGCTGGACGCGCGGGTGATGGCGCTGCGGAACGAGGGCAAGCTGCTGGAGGCGCAGCGCCTGCTGGCGCGGACGAGGTACGACCTGGAGATGATCCAGGAGGTGGGGTACTGCTCGGGGATCGAGAACTACTCGCGGCACCTGGACGGGCGGAGCCCCGGGGAGAAGCCGTGGACGCTGATGGATTACTTCTCGCGCGGTCCGAACGCGGACGGGTCGGTGGGCGAGCGTCCGTGGCTGATGATGATCGATGAGAGCCATGTGACCGTGCCGCAGGTGCGGGCGATGTTCAACGGGGATCAGCAGCGCAAGGGCGTGCTGGTGGACCACGGGTTCCGGCTGCCCAGCGCGCTGGACAACCGGCCGCTCAAGCTCGAAGAATTCGAGACGCGCATGAGCCAGGTCGTGTTTGTGTCGGCCACGCCGGCCGACTACGAGAAAACGCATGCGGGCCAGGTCGTGGAGCAGGTGGTGCGCCCGACCGGGCTGGTGGACCCCGAGGTCGAGGTGCGGCCGGCCGGCCACCAGGTCGACGACGTGCTGCAGGAGATCCGCGACCGTGTCGACAAGAACGAGCGGGTTCTGATCACCACCCTGACCAAGCGCATGNNGGCTGCCCAGCGCGCTGGACAACAGGCCGCTGAGGTTCGAGGAGTTCGAGGCGGCGCTGCCTCAGGTGGTGTTCGTGAGCGCGACGCCCGGCCCCTACGAACTGGAGCGGACCGGGGGCGAGGTGGTGGAGCAGGTGATCCGCCCGACCGG
>DOJA01000099.1:0-287 GCA_003511945.1 Phycisphaerales bacterium
CCCCCCTGGAAACCCCCCCGGAAACCCCCCTGGAAACCCACCCGCCGCTGGTGATGCACCCCAACGAGTTCGCGGTGCTGATCGACCGCGACGACCCCGGGCACACCGGGCTGGCGCGCCGTCTGGCCGACACCGAGCACCTCATCCCCGCCACCGGCCCGCGCAAGCCGACCTTCGGCATCATGGCCCGCAATGTCCAGCAGACGATGGCCCTGGAGCTCCTGCTGGACGACGAGGTGAAGATGCTGACGCTGATCGGCAGCGCCGGCACGGGCAAGACGCTGCTC
>DOJA01000099.1:474-2667 GCA_003511945.1 Phycisphaerales bacterium
ATGCAGCCGATCTTCGACAACCTGGCGTACCTCCTTTCGACCCGCGGCTCGCACATGCAGGCCGCCGAGAGCCACTCCACCGAGCAGCGCATCCAGCGACTCATCGCCGACGGACGCCTGGTCATGGAGCCCCTCACCTACATCCGCGGGCGGTCGATCCCCCACCAGTTCATGATCGTGGACGAGGCCCAGAACCTGACCCCCCACGAGGTGAAGACGATCATCAGCCGCGTGGGCGAGGGCACCAAGCTGGTGTTCACCGGCGATGTCCAGCAGATCGACAACCCCTACCTGGACGCCTCCAGCAACGGGCTGTCGTACGCGGTCGAGCGGATGAAGGGGCTGGGCGTGGTCGGCCATGTCACGCTGGCCAAGAGCGAACGGAGCGAGCTGGCCAGTCTGGCGATCGAGCGCCTCTGAGGCGGTGAAATCGGCTGCGGGGTTCCCGAAGAACTGTCGAGGCGGCGGTGCGCGCGTCCAGCGCCCGCGCTTTGCCAGGAGACCGGAACATGAAGCGCTCGTCCGTGTGGTTGGTCGGTTCGTCCGTTGCCGTGCTGTCGGTCGCGGGGGGCGCGCTGGCGCTCCGCGATCAGCAGCCCCAGCCCGCACCCCAACCCCAGCCGGCTGGGCAGGGTCAGCCCGCTCGTGCGGCCCAGGGACAAGGGCAGGGTCAGGATCTGGGCACCATGCTGATCCAGGGGCTCCAGGGGACCCAGGGCTGCATGCTGGTGGACAATGGGCGCTTCCAGAGCGGGAAGAACGCCATCTTCGCGTGGTTCGAGAACCGCGAGGCGGTCCTTCGCTGGTACCACAGCGAGGCGCACCGCACCGCCATGTCCATGGTCTTCGGCCCCGAGGCCAAGCCCCGGGAGCACGCCCTGCAGGGCGTGCCCGACGACTACAACGGGCCGATCCTCGCCATCGCGGCCATCACCTACGCCACCCCCGAGCAGCGCCAGGCGAGCGGGCGGCTGTTCACCCAGATCTCGATCGAGCTGTACGCCCCCCTCAAGGGCGGCCTGCACATCGGCGGCACGCTCGGCCCCGCCGGGATGAAGCTCCCGGGCGGACGCGACGCCAGTGGTGAATACGCCGTCCCGCCGATCGCCAAGCCCGCGGGGCAGTGACCGGGCGCTACTGGTTCGCGCCGGCCCGCGCGACGCGCTCCATGGCGCGGACGGTCGCGTCCGACACATGGTGCTCGATGCCCTCGGCGTCGATCTCCGCCTGTTTCCTGGGCACGCCGATGGCCAGCAGGAAGGTCAGCACCGTCTCGTGACGGGCGCGGGAGCGCTCGGCCAACCGACGCCCCGCGGGGGTCAGTTCGATCGGGCGGTAGGGCTCGGCCAGCACCAGACCCAGATCGCGCAGGCGGGCGACGATGCGGGAGACAGTGACATGGCTCACGCCCATCAGGCGCGCCAGGTCGCCGACCCGCGCGGGCCGGCCCGCGTCCAGAAGGTCGGCGATCGCCTCGGCGTAGTCCTCCGCGGTCTCGTCGCGGTGGTCGGCCCGCGTGCGGGCGAACCGCTGGGGTTCTGGGCGCGGGCGGGGCATGGATGAGCGCGATGATATCGCCCTGCCAAACCGGCAGGGCCGGCCCGGCGCGCGCGAGGGGCGGGCGGCGTGAAACCCGCCGGCGAACCCCGCGAAGACGACCGAACCGGGAACGCCCCTTGCTCGTTCTGAATGGGCGAGGAACTCCCTGGTCGGACGGGCGGCCAGCCCGTCAGCGTCCATGATTCAACGGAACACACCCATGATGCCATCGTTCGCCAACCACATGAAGACCACCCTCCTCATGGGCGGGATGCTCGCCCTGTTCATGGTCGTCGGCTCCCAGTGGGGCCAGGGGGGGCTTGTCACGGCGCTGATCCTGGGCGGCGGGATGAATGTCGTCGCGTGGTTCTTCTCCGACAAGATCGCCATCGCCGCCATGCAGGGGCGCCCGGTGACGCCCGAGTCGGGGCCGGAGTTGTACGAGATGGTCGACCGCCTGCGTCAGAACGCCGGGCTGCCGATGCCCAAGGTCTACATCTGTCCGCACGATGCGCCCAACGCCTTCGCCACCGGGCGATCTCCGAACAAGGCGGCGGTGGCGGTCACGCAGGGGCTGCTGCGGCTGATGAACAAGGAGGAGGTCGAGGGCGTGATCGCCCACGAACTGGCGCACATCAAGAACCGCGACACGCT
>DOJA01000099.1:2861-3506 GCA_003511945.1 Phycisphaerales bacterium
GTCATCAAGGCGATGATCAGCCGCACGAGGGAGTTCGCGGCGGACGAGGTGGGGGCGAAGATCGCGGGGCGCGCCAGCGGGCTGGCGTCGGCGCTCGCGCGCCTCGACGGCTACTCCCGCCAGATCCCGCTGGTGCAGCCCAACCCGGCGCAGAACAACCTGTTCATCGTGGAGCCGCTGGCGGGCGGGGGAGGGGGGATGTCGCTGATGAACCTGTTCGCGACTCACCCGCCGACGGAGCAGCGGATCCGCGCCCTGCGGGCGCTGAACATGGCGTAGCACCTGGCCGCGAGGGTGGGCTGAGGTCAGGCGAATCGCCGCTCGAGCGCCGGCGCGCGGCTCCGCCGCCCCGTCGGGGCGGGGGAACGAACTGCGGGGGTACCTCTTTCCACGGGTTCCGGCCGCCCGTGGCGGCCTCCACCCGTGGCCATAGTCCGCGGCCCTGCGGGCCCACCCTCTCACGGGCAGGGTCAAGCCGGGAGCCCCAGCGGGCCGACGCCTATGGGAACCGCGATGGGCGACGCCGATCCATCCTTCCCTCCCGGCGCGCGCGTGCTGGTGTTGCTGAACCCCGGGCAAACGAGCCGCCACTACATGCTGGGGCTGGCCAGGGCGGCGGAGCGCGCCGGGGTGCTGGCGGGGACG
>DOJA01000222.1 GCA_003511945.1 Phycisphaerales bacterium
GCCGAGACCATCATGGTCACCGCGCACGGCGACATCCCCACCGCGCGGGCGGCGTTCAAGCACGGGGCCTACGACTTCATCGAGAAGCCCCTGGACCTCGAGGTCTTCCGCTCGCTGGTGAACCGCGCCGCCGAGACCGTGCTGCTCCGTCACGCCGCCGGGTCCGGCGCGAGCGACCTGGTCCAGCACGCGGGCTTCGAGGGCATCATCGCCGGCTCCGAGCCCATGCGGAAGATCCTGCAGACGGTCCGCTCCGTCGCCGCGTCCAACCTTCCCGTCCTGGTCACGGGGGAGAGCGGCACGGGCAAGGAACTGATCGCCCAGGCCGTCCACCGCAACAGCCCGCGCCGAGACAAGCGATTCGCGGCCTTCAACTGCGCCGGCCAGAGCGAGACCCTCCTCGAGGACCAGCTCTTCGGCCATGTCCGCGGGGCCTTCACCGGGGCCGAGCGCGACCGCGAGGGCGTCTTTGAGTACGCCGACAAGGGCACCCTCTTCCTCGACGAGATCGGCGACATGCCCCTGGCCATGCAGGCCAAACTGCTCCGCGTGCTCGAGACCGGGGAGGTCGTGCGCCTGGGCGCCAACGAGCCGCGCCGGACCGAGGTGCGCTTCGTGAGCGCGACGAACAAGGACCTCAGGCAGCTCGTCGCCGACGGGCGCTTCCGCGAGGACCTCTACTTCCGCATCCGCGGCTCGGAGGTCCACCTCCCGCCGCTGCGGGAACGACGGGAGGACATCCCGCGCATCGTCCGTCACGCGATCGCCCGGTTCGCGGGCGAGATGAAGCAGACCCCCCCGGACATCACCGACGCCGCCATGATGCGCCTGACGGCCTACCCCTGGCCGGGCAATGTGCGCGAGCTGCTCAATGTGGTGCAGAACACCGTCGTCACGAGCGCGGGGGAGAAGATCGACCTCCGCCACATCCCCGACGACATCCGCTCGCCCGACGATGAGTCGCCCGACGGCGCACCGAGCGTCGCTCCGGGCGCCGGCGCCCCCGCGGGCTCGCTGGCGGGGACGAGTCTGGAACAACTCGAGAAGCGCGCCATCCGCGAGACGCTCCGCCTGACGGCGGGCAACCGCGAGCACGCGGCGAAACTGCTGGGCATCGGCGAGCGGACGCTGTACCGGAAACTGAAGGAATACGGGTTGAGGTGACGGCTACTCCGGGAACCGGTAGCGGTCCAGCGAGATCGGGTCGTGGCGGAGCGCCCACAGTTCGCGGCCGTCGGGGGACACAATCAGTGCCCGATGGAACGGGTTCCCTTCCCGAATGATCGGGCTCTCCACTCCGAGAACGGCACCCCGCTCGGGGTGCTGCGCGTCGTACAACACGATACCCGCATCTTCCAAAGACGCGACCCAGCGACCATTCGTGGCGAGGTCACGGCAGTCGTCGCGTCCAATGTGGGCTTGGCTGCGCCACCTCGGGATGCTCAGCACCGGGTCGCCGTCCGCCGAATACAGGTGGAGCGCGCTCTGGCTCGAGGCGACGACCGACCCGTCCGGCCCGACACCCAGGTTGCTTCTGGACACGACGAGCCACCCACCGTCCGGTTGATGCGTGATCCGCCGCGTGATCGAGCCGTCGGCGGCCACGAGCTTGAGACTCTCCCCGAGACTCTCGACCCACCGTCGGTCGCTGGCGGGCTGCCCGTGCCAACGCTCGCTCCTGCCGAACTTGTTGAACAGACGGTCAACACCCACGAATACCCCGACGGGGTCGAATCGCAGGAATCCGATGTGGTCAAATCCCTCGTGCTTCCCGATCCACACGGTTCCATCGCCCAGGACCGTGATGCCGCTGCCGATGACAGTCCGGACAAAGTCCTCGGAACGGGGCGCGAGCACGCGAATCCGAGTCCCGGTCGAGTCCATGACCACCACTCTTCCGTCCTGTTCGTCCTGCGCGAAGATCAGGCCTTGGCGACTCGTCGCGATGGCTGACACTCGAACCGTGGGCTGCCGGGTCCGCTCCCCGGCGGGATCGTCCATCTCCAGCCGAATCGTGCCGTTGCGCTCCAGCGGCAACCGACGCAGGTCTCGCACGCTCGGGGAGGAGACCGCCGCGGGCGTCCACGGTTCTTCGCCGACGACCTCTACACGCCACCCAAGCGGCGCGGCCTCGTCAGCCTCGACACGGAGATTCAGCCTCTGCCGCGATATCCGCGAGGCGATCCAGAGCTCACGCTCCTCGGTCCACAGTTGACGAAGTGGCTCGAGCCGGAGCTCCGGCCAGCTGTTCCCGATCTGGTCCCACTTCGTCCACTCGTCATGGATCACGCTCGACCACACCGCTTCGCCATTGAGCGTCTGCACGCTGAAGCACGCCGATGTGGCGATTGGTCGATAAGACCGGAGCATCCATTGCACTGCGACGAGCGGAGTGCCCGGTATCGGCTCGCATCGCAGTTCAACATTGGAGCCGAGATTCTCGTCGACGCCAACGATGTTCCCCATGAACCCGAGCGGGTTGACATCCCCCAATCGCTCGCCCGTGCTCAGGCGATAGACCCACCACTTGTGGCCGCGTTCCCGGATCTGGCCAGTTCGGACGACAAGCCGGTCCGCTTCCGTGCTCACGAGCACGCCGTGAGCTGTCGGCTCAAAAGGAGCCGGCGGGTTCGCCCAGACCTCTGGGTGATGTCGCTGGCGGGCGTCGTTCAGCCGGATCATGCCCAGCTGATTCAAGATGATGGCATTCAGCGTGGACGGTTCGTCGTCCTTGCTCCAACGCCCGTCCTTCCCGTGGCTGTAGGCGTACCCCGCGGCCTCGCCCTTGTCGGTCACCGCGCCCTCGCGCAGCGTGAAGGGGTGCTCGGCTTTCCACAGCACCCTGCCGCGCTGCAGCATGGTGTAACGGGCCGGCCCGCTCCCGTCGGTTTTCGATGGGTCCACCCGGAGCACAAACTCCCCAGAAGGCGACGACGCGGACCACGGGTTAACGATCTCGTCCGCGTTGTCGGGGAGCGCGTGAACAAACCACGGGCACACGAAGAACGAGGCGAGCACCAAGAGCAGACGGACCCACGGCCTACCGTTCATGGGAGCCTCCCCACAACGATACCCGTCCGTCACCCCTCAAGATTCCGAAGTACGCGCGGACGCGGCGTCCCGCCTTACCGCCGCCGGCGCTTCAGGCCCGTCAGGGCCAGCAGGGCCAGGGCGGCGCCCGGGCTCGGGACGGTCTTGATGTCGTCCAACTGGAAGTCCGCGCCGAACTGCTCGCCGGTGGACGCGAAGAAGGAGATCGCGCCGACATTCGTGAAGTCCGCGCCCGCACCGACCACCGGCACGAAGGCGGCGTAGGGCAGGATGGCCGTGTTGAACGGGCCGACGAACCCGGCGGGGCCGGCGAAACTGAAGGTCAGCTCGGAGACGGCGCCCTCGCCGCTGTAGACGCGCACGGTCATGTCGATGGCCAGGTCGTAGCGGAACGCGATGGAGAGGGCGTCGTCGATGCCGCCGTCGGTCAGGTCGGCGCCCCCGAGGCCGCTGGGGTTCAGGTCGGTGTCCGAGTCGCCGTCGTACCAGACGGTCACGGAGCCGCCGACGCCGGGCTCGGCGCCGAACTCCAGCAGCCCCTTGGTGATGTTGACCCGCGTCGAGAGCAGCTGCAGCCCGTCGGTGCGCATGAGCATGGCGGCCCGCGCTCCGCCGATCGATTCCGCGCCGGTCGCCACGCCGTTCATCATCGACGAGGGGTTCACGCCCCCCGGGTCGATCTGGAGCGTCTGATCGGTGTTGAACGAATCAATGAGGATGCCGGCGTGGGCGGCGCTTGCACCCAGCGCGCCGAGAACCACCGCCGCAACGATTGTCGCTTGCTTCTGCATGACTCCTCCAGTTCGGATTCCCTGGCGCCTTTCGGCGGCACCCATATCAGACCGCGAGAACGCGCCCGCGTCAACGGAATCCCTGCGGATTTCTGCGTGATTTCATGCTCGACGCCACCGCGGTGCGCAAACAGCGCGCGGCCCCGCACGGCGAACGCGCTCGGCATCCGGAACTTTGATCCCGCCTCCGCGGCGCCACCCCGGCGCCGGGCTCAGCGACGACGACGCCCCGCCACCACAACGCCCGCCAGACCGATGAGCGCCAGCGCGCCGGGCGTCGGCACTTCGCGGGTGAGGTCGATCGTGTCGAGCTGGAAGTCCGCCCCGAGGGTCGGGCTCGTGGTCGATGCGGAGAAGGTCATGGCGCCGATGTTCGTGAAGTCCGCCCCCGCGCCGAGGATCGGCGTGAACGACGCAAAGGGGAGCAGCGCGACATTGAACGGACCGTTGAAGCCCGCCGTGCCGCCGAACACGAAGCTCGCGCGAGACGCGTTGCCCGCGTCGGTGTAGACGGTGACGAAGAACTCAAGAGCGAGGTCGTAGCGGTAGGTCACGCGGACCGAGGCGTTGTCGCCCGATTCGGTGAAGTCCACCCCGCCCAGGCCCGTCGGGTTCAGCGCGGGGTCGAGGTCCCCGTCGTAGATCGCCATCAGCCCGCCCCCGACGCCCGGCTCGGTGCCGAAGCCCAGGATGCCGGCGTCGATGTTGACCCGTGTCGCGACGACCGTGCCCCCGGTGTCGCGGGTGAGTTCCAGCGTCCGCGCGCCGCCGACGGAAGTCCCGCCCGTGCCCACGCTGGAAGAAGCGGTGGCCGGGTTCACGCCCCCGGGGCCGATGGAGATCTGTTGTGTCGTGCTGAAGCTGTCGAGCAACATGCCCGCCTGCACAACCGTGCCGGCCGAGGCAAATAGTGCCACAGCGAAAATGGTCCCGGTCCTCGTTTGCATGACTCCTCCAGATTCCCTGACGCCTTTCGGCGGCACCGACAGCAGACCCCAGAAAGGGGTGCGGGTCAAGCGCTTATGGGTCACGCCCGGAGGAATCCCGCCCGGAACGGGAGATTTTGGTTATCGGACTGCGAGTGGACTTGAGGAGCCGTCTCGTCCCACACTGACCAGCGCGTGTCCGATCGGGTTGTGTACGGGGGCGGGC
>DOJA01000085.1 GCA_003511945.1 Phycisphaerales bacterium
GATGGTGGGGGCGGTCGGCGGGCGGTCTGCGGGGGGATCAGAGGCCTAGTATTTCGCTCCTACAGGATATTTTCCTGTAGGGCAGGAGGATGGTCGCCGATGGTCGGATGGACGGCAGTGCTGGGCGGCATCGGCGGCGACGGACCGGGTTTCCCCCTGGTGCTGGGGTCGTCGTGGTGGGACCGGCTGTGGTTCAGAGGGGAAGTGGAGACCTCGAACTTCGCGGGGTCGTCCGACGCTGTGTTCTTCTACATCTTCTGGGTCTCGGTCTTCTTCTTCGTGGTGCTCATGGCGCTGATGGGGTACTTCGCGGTGCGGTACCGGCGGATGCCCGGGGTTGCGCCCGAGCGGAGCCCGTCGCACAACACGGTGCTCGAGCTCACCTGGTCGGTGGTGCCGACGATCCTGATGGCGGTGATGTTCTTCTGGGGGCTGTACGCCTACATCCCGATGCGGGTGAACCCGTCGGACTCCGAGGTCATCAATGTGACCGCGCAGCAGTGGGGATGGAACTGGGTGTACGACAACGGGGCGAGCACGCTGCAGACGGAGGTCATCGCCGACGCCGCCGCCCCGGTCTTCGCGCTGCCGGTCAACCGCCCGGTGAAGTTCATCATGTCGTCGAAGGATGTCATCCACTCGATGTACATCCCCGCGTTCCGCATCAAGCGGGATGTGTTCCCGAACTTCTTCTCGACGATGTGGGTCGAGCCGACGGTGGTCTCCCACCGGTGGGACGAGGAACTGAAGGACTTCGTCCCCATCGCGCCGGGCGCGAACGACGGGTACTACCTGGCCTGCGCCGAGTACTGCGGCGACCAGCACTCGCAGATGTGGGCCCGGGTCATCGTGCTCAGCGATGTCGACTACCGGCGCTGGAAGGACAAGCAGGCGTCGACCGACGGGATCCCGCTCGACAAGCTCGGCGAGCTGCTCTTCCGGAGCAAGGGCTGCGTCTCCTGCCACTCGATCGATGGCTCCCGGGGCACCGGACCCTCCTGGAAGGGCAGCTGGGGCCAGACGCACCGGTTCGCCGACGGCGGGTCGGCGGTCGTGGACGAGAACTACATCCGCGAGTCCATCCTCGAGCCCGCGAAGCACATCGTCCAGGGCTACCCCAACCAGATGGTGTCGTACCAGGGGCAGCTCACCGACCGGGAACTGCTGGCGCTCATCACCTTCTTCAGGACGCTGAGCGACAACCCGGCCGACGCGGAAGCGGCCAAGGCGGACGCGGAGAAGGAGATGGCGGAGAAGGCGTCCGGGGCGAAGTAGACGGGCGCGGATCGGACCGGGAAGCATCATTGACCGGGCGCGGCCCGGAGAGGCGGTCATGAGCGGCGGGCACCACGATGTGAGCTACCTGGGGGTCCGAGGGGGCCACTGGTACTCGTGGAAGAATGTGTGGTCGTGGGTCTACACGATCGATCACAAGAAGATCGGCGTCATGTACCTCGCGGCGGTGCTGGCGGCGTTCGCGCTGGGCGGGTTCGCGGCCCTGGCGGTCCGGATGGAGCTGTTCGAGCCCGCCAGGACCGTCGTCAACGCCGCCGGGGAGTCGGTGACGACCGGGCAGTGGCTCACCTGGGCGACGGGCGAGGAGCGCGGGAAGCAGATCACGCCCAACAACGCCTACAACCGCATGTTCACGCTGCACGGGACGGTGATGGTCTTCCTGTTCATCATCCCCAGCATCCCGGCGGCGCTGGGCAACATCTTCCTTCCGATCATGCTGGGGGCCAAGGATGTCGCGTTCCCGCGCCTGAACCTCCTCTCGTGGTACACCTATGTGTTCGGCAGTCTGTTCGCCATCTGGTCCGTGATCCGGGGCGGGGTGGAGACGGGCTGGACCTTTTACACGCCCTACTCGACGACGACCGACTGGGGCAGCACGACCTCGATGATCCTCGGGGCGTTCATCCTGGGGTTCTCGTCGATCTTCACGGGGATCAACTTCGTCGCGACGGTGCACAAGCTGCGCGTGCCGGGCATGGGGTGGTTCGACATGCCCCTGTTCGTGTGGGCGATCTACGCGACGGCGATCATCCAGGTGCTGGCGACGCCGGTGCTGGGGATCACGCTGCTGATGCTGGTGTTCGAGCGGACCTTCCACATCGGGATCTTCGACCCCGCGCTGGGGGGAGACCCGGTGCTGTACCAGCACTTCTTCTGGTTCTACAGCCACCCGGCGGTGTACATCATGATCCTGCCGGGGATGGGGATCATCTCGGAGCTGATCAGCGTCCACTGCCGAAAGAGGATCTTCGGGTACCGGGCGATCGCGTTCTCGTCGATCGCCATCGCGGCGATCTCGTTCCTGGTGTGGGCGCACCACCTGTTCACGGCGCAGACCCCGGCGCTGAACGCGGTCTTCTCGGCGCTCACCTTCCTGGTGGCGATCCCCACCGCGATCAAGGTGTTCAACTGGGTGGCGACGATGTACAAGGCGAGCATCGCCATCAACACGCCCATGCTGTACGCGATGGCCTTCCTGTTCTGCTTCACGATCGGCGGCCTGACGGGCCCGCCGCTGGCGACGATCGCGGTGGACATCCACCTGCACGACACCTACTTCGTGGTGGCGCACTTCCACTATGTGATGATGGGGGGCACGGTGCTGGCGTTCATCGGCGGGCTGCACCACTGGTGGCCCAAGATGTTCGGGAAGATGTACAACGAGCGATGGGGCATGGTGGGCTGCGTGCTCGTGTTCATCGGGTTCAACATCACCTTCTTCACGCAGTTCTTCCTGGGCACGCAGGGCATGCCCCGGCGGTACGCGACCTATGTGGACGAGTTCACCACGCTGCACCAGATCTCGACGGTCGGGTCGTGGGTGCTGGCGCTGGGGATGATCACCCACCTGCTGGTGTTCCTGCAGTCGCTGGTCGCCGGGGCGCCGGCGCCGAAGAACCCCTGGGGCGGGCTCACCTTCGAGTGGGAGGCGGACAGCCCCCCGGTGGAGCACAACTTCCCGCACGAGCCGGTGATCGTCCACGGGCCGTATGACTATGACGAGGTGGTCCCGCCGCACTGCGACGAGCGGGACTACCCGCTGCCCGCGCCGCTGCCGGCCGGATCGAGGGGGCACTGAGATGACGACAGCGGCATCGACGACGCGCGAACTGCTGCCCCACGAGGCGTATGTGCCCGGGGCCCACTGGCGGAACGCCCAGGACGAGGCCGAGGCGGCCAAACTCGGCATGTGGCTGTTCCTGGGGACCGAGGTGCTGCTCTTTGCCGGGTTCTTCTGCGCCTACGCGGCGTTCCGGCTGTGGTACCCCGACAACTGGCACGACGCCTCGCGCTACTACCTCAACTGGAAGATCGGCTTCGCCAACACGGTGGTGCTGCTGCTGTCGTCGTTCACCATCGTGCTGGCGATCCGGGGGGCGCAGACCAACCGGAAGTGGATGACCCTCTGGACCCTGGTCATCACCCAGGCGTGCGCGGCGTTCTTCCTCATCGTGAAACTCGGGTGGGAGTACGCCCCCAAGATCGCCAAGGGCGAGCTGCCCGGGGCGAACTTCTCCTACGACCACGCCCAGGGGCCCTACGACCACATCTTCCTGAGCGTCTACTGGATCTCGACCGCGACGCACGGGTTCCATGTCTTCGTCGGCATGGTGGTGATCGCCTGGGCGATGTGGAAGACGCTGAAGGACCACTACGGGCCCCGCCACTACACCTCGCTGGAGAACATCGGGCTCTACTGGCACCTGGTCGATGTGATCTGGATCTTCCTGTTCCCGCTCCTGTACCTCGTCTGAGCCAACCACCGGGATCGTTCCGCCATGAGCCACCCCCACCCCCACACGCACACGCACACGCACCATCACCACACGATCGACCCCGACGAGACCCTCAGCGAGACCGAGGCGCACGAGCACCACGCGCATGTGACGCCCTTCTGGCCGATGCTCTGGGTGTTCGTCGTGCTGCTCGTGCTGACGGCGCTGACGGTGTGGACCAGCAACATCCACGGGTTCTGGATCGGAAACACCCACATCGAGTTCGGCGCGACGCCCCACATCATCATGGCGCTGATCATCGCCACGGTGAAGGCGGTGCTGGTGGCGGCGTACTTCATGCACCTGAAGTACGACAGGCCCATGAACACCGTGGTGGTCGGCGCGACGATCTTCGGGGTGGTCCTGTTCATCGGGTTGACGCTCGCCGACATGCACGCGCGGAGCATCAACGACTCGGTGGACATGCGGAAGATCGTGCAGGGCGGGGACACGCACCTGGGCGCCGACGGGCAGCGGGTGCGGGGGATGGGCGTGGTCGCCCGGGCCGAGGAGAACGCACGGCTCAAGCACGCCAACAACCCCGCCCACGCGGGCGACGCGCACACCGGCGCGGACGGCGCCCACTCGGACGCTCCGGCGGAGAAGCCCGCCGAGCCGGCGAAGAGCGCGCCGGGCGGGCACTGAACAGGAGGGCGGAGTGGGCGGCCTGCGCTCGCGGACGATCGGCATCGCGTGTGTGGCCCTGGCGCTGGTCGGGCTCGCGGTGTCGATCCCGGCGATGGCCCGCCGGCTGTCGCAGCGGGCGATCACCGTCGTCTGGTTCGACGAGCCCGTGACGACGCCAGAGTTCGCCTTCAAGGGCCTGCCCGTGGTGGTGCGGACCCGCGCGCCGGGCGCGGGCAACCTCGGGGCGGTGGAGATCGACTGGCGTGGAACAACCTCGAGGTTCGAGATCGACCCCGGCGTCAAGGACGACCCGCGCCTGCCGGGGCTGCTCCGCCACGAGGACTGGCTCAGCGTGCTGCTCTTTGCGCAGGGCGCGCGGAGCGAGGACGAGCTGAAGCGCGCCCTCGCGGACGGTTCGATCACCCCCCGCCTGGTGGTCGGGATGCGCCTCCCAGCGCCCGGCGTCGACCCCGAGACCTGGGGCCAGGCCCGCAAGCGCGACTGGCGCTACCGGTTCGTCGAACTGCTGCCGGACGGGCCGGTCGAGGAGAGTGTCCGGGTCGCGGAGGGCACCTTCGGCGAACTGGACAACCTGGGCGACCCCGACTGGCGCCGCGCTGAGGGGCGCGAGGAGGAGGCGTGGAAGTACAGCGTCATGATGCGCATGACGCCTTCCACGCTGTTCCGCGTCAGCGCGCGGGAGCGCCCGGTGCAGTCGGCCCTGGCGGCGATGGGCTGGACCTGGCCGGTCGCGGGATCGTCGTTCGCGCTGCTGACCGTCGGCGCGGTGCTGTTCTCCCTGGCGGGCGTGGGGCGTGATCGGCTGGACGAGGGGTCGGAAGAGAAGGATTAACCGTCGCGGCCTACTGTTGCGGCTCATCCCCGGAACGCCGGGGACTCCATGTGCGGTTGGAAGCGCGTCCCGATGTCCAGGATCGATGTTCCCGTGGAATTGAACGAGCCCGGCGCTGAGGCGGCGCCCCTGAAGCCCGTCGCGCCCGTTGCGCCCGTTGCGTCCGTCGCGCCCGGTGAGGCCGAGCGGGCGGGCGGACGGCGCGCGACGCTGGCGCAGCGCTTCTGGACGCTGCAGGCGTCGCACCTGGTCATCGATATCTACCCGATCTTCTTCACCTCGCTCATGCTCGTGCTCACAGAGCGCCTCGCGCTGACCGAGGGGCAGATCGTCCTGCTGTACGCCACCGGCCCGGTGTTCAGCGGGCTGCCCCAGGTGTTCTTCGCGTGGGCGACGGACCGGCTGGACTCGCGGATCTGCGGCTGGCTGGGGCTGCTGGTCGGGTCGGTCTCGATCTCTTCGATCGGGCTGGCGCAGAACTTCTGGCAGTTGTGGGCGCTGCAGATTGTCGGCATGACCTGCACGGGGATGTACCACCCCATCGGCGCGGCGCTGTCGGGGCAGCTGGGCGGGCGTCTGAAGGGGGCCGGCGGGCGCGGGTGGGGCGTGAGCATCTTCTACACCGCGGGGATGGTCGGCGGGTTCCTCGGCGCCATCGGCAGCACGCGCATCAACACGCAGGCGGGCATGAGGGGGCTGCTGTGGCTGGTGGCGCCGGGGCTGCTGCTCTCGGCGCTGCTCTGGGCGGCGGTCCGGCACATCGGGCACCGCCACGACAATCATCGGGAGATGCACTCCTCGATCCCGCCCGAGGAGGCGCGCGAGCGCTGGCGCACCGTGGCGCTGCTGTTCGTGGGGAATGTCGCGCGCTTCACGGTGAACACCGGGCTGCCCGTGCTGTTTGCGGTCTGGGCGAAGTCGCGCCTGCCGGAGGATGTGGTCCGCGCGACGAACCTGAACGGCAACATGCTGGCGGCGTTGACCGTGGGCATGGGCGTCGGGGGGCTGCTCGCGGGGCGGCTGACGCCCCAGGGACGCGAGAAGGGCGTGATGGTCGTCCTTTCGCTGCTCGGCGCGGCGACGGTCGCGCTGTGCGGCTTCGTCGGGTCGTGGCTGGGGCCTTGGGGGATCATCGTGATGTCCGGATTCACCGCGCTGGGCTTTGCCGCGGTGATCCCCACCACGATCTCGCTCGCGCAGCGCCTGCTCCCGGGGCGGACGGGCCTCGCCTCAGGGCTGATGCTGGGGACCTCGTGGGGGCTCTCGGCGGCGGCGCCGGTGATGGCCTCGTGGTTCCTGGGGTCGGACCTCAAGAGCGCCTACCGCTTGAGCCCGGGCCGGATCGATGCGGCGTTCATCGGCTTCGCGGTGCTGCTCCTGGCGGCGGCGGCGCTGGCGGCGCTCATGCCCTCCGGCCTCCTGCGCAGGATCGCGGACCACCACTGAACTTTGGGTGCCGGGGTACGGCGAAGCCGTGCCCCGCGCGATGGTCACAACGCCAACGGGGCACGACCGTTGGTCGTACCCCGGCACCGGACTCCCCCGTGGATAACCTGTCGATGGGCCTGGGCTACCTTCCGATCGGGAGGATTCCTGGATGACCCGCGCTGCGCTGCCTGCCGAGAGCCCGATCGTGGAACCCAAGCCCGCCGGAACCGAGCCGATCCGTCGCGTGCCGCCCGCGGAGGGCGTGCGACTGGTGGATGTGATGGGCGGGGCGGAGCGGCTCGAGGTCCGAGTACACGACCACGGCTTCGTGGCGCTGGTGGACGCCATGCCCCGGCTGGCGCCCGAGGGCCAGACCGCCGACGCGGCCATCGTGCAGGCGGCGCGGGTGTCGTACGGCCAGGGCACCAAGCAGGTCAGCGAGGACCGCGGGCTGATCCGCTACCTGATGCGCCACCGTCACACGACGCCCTTCGAGATGGTGGAGTTCAAGTTCCACTGCGCGATGCCGATCTTCGTGGCCCGTCAGTGGATCCGCCACCGCACGGCGAATGTGAACGAGTACTCGGGGCGCTACTCGGTGATGCCCGATCGGTTCTATCGCCCGTCGGTCGAGAAGGTGCGCAGGCAATCCAAGAGCAACCGCCAGGGCGGCGAAGGGCCGATCGAGGTCGGGGCGGCGGAGCGGTTCCTGGAGTACCTCGGCGCGAGCGAGGCGCTGTACGAGCGGTACACGCGCTCGCAGGAGGAAGGGGTGGCGCGGGAGCTGGCGCGGATCGGCCTGCCTCAGAGTTTGTATACGGAGTGGTACTGGAAGTGCGACCTGCACAACACGCTGCGGTTCCTGTCTCTGCGCCTTGACGCCCACGCTCAGGAGGAGATCCGGGACTATGCGCGGGCGATGTGGGCGCTGATCGAGCCGCTCGTGCCGGTGACGATGGAGGCGTTCCGCGACTACGAGATGGAGTCGGTGCGGCTGACCCGGCTGGAAGTGGAGGCGATCCGTTCGGGCGCGCCGGGCATCGATTCGACCAACTCGCGCGAGCGGGCGGAGTGGGAGTCCAAGCGCAGGGCGCTGGGGCTGGACCCGGCGGAGTGAGTCAGCGCTGGCGTCGCGGGTCAGCGCTGCCCCGGATCGCGGGGTTGAGCGGAGGGGGCTTGATCGGCGTCCAGGTCTCGACCGTCGGCGTCCGCACGGGGCGGGGCGGCGTCGGGGGCGCTGCCGGGGGCGCTTCCGGGGGCACTTCCGGGGGGACCGATGATGGCGAGGGGGACGAACCGCCAGGTCCGCCGCTCGGCGGATGCGTAGGAACCGACGGGGCTCCGTCGAGTGGGCCGGGTTGGGGGCTGGGCTGCAACGGCAGCGCGGGGAGCGAGCCCGGCGAGGTGGAAGGCGCCGGGACGGAGCTCGGGCTGGGCGCGTTCAGTCCCGGCAGGTTCGCTCCGGAGAGCGCGGGCGAGATCGACGCCGGCGAGATCGATCGGGCCAATCCCGTCAAGCGGGACAGGATGATCGCGTTCGCCCCCAGCACCAGCGCCATCCCCAGACCCATCGCCAGCAGCGAGATGATCCGGCTGTTCATCGGGGTCGGTGCTCCGAGCGCTTGCGGCGGGCGCGGGCGGGTCCGCAGGAAGATACGCGGCGGGCTCGTCCCGGCTCCCCGCGAGCAGCACGAGGTCCCACCCCGGGATCGAGGGCGCTGAACGGGCCGCCTGGGCGGCGAGCGCCCGGCGCTGGTCATCGGTCAGTTCGGCGGCGTTGGGGGTGAAGATCTGTGCGGAGGGGGTCGGAGGGGTGATCGCGGGCGACGCGGCCCGCAGAGCCGCCAGAACTTCACGGTGATCGATCTCGGACGCGTCGATTCGGAACTCGGCCTGGCCGACCTGGCGCGGGTAGCGCCAGCGGGCGGCGAGGTCCGCAATCCGTGGGGACTGCCAGACCCCGACGCCCAGGCCGGTGAGAAGGACGATCGCGCGAACGGGGGGGATGCTGGGCATGCCCCAAGGTTCGGATCTGGGATCCGTCCCGCCAAGACGAGGGGGTAGGAAGGAGCCCCGATCCGGCGGGTGACACCGGCTCGGCAAGCGCGCGGGCGCTATCGGACGCTCGGGCGGGTGACGATCCTGCGCCAGCTTGAGTGCAATCGTTCGAAGAGTCCCTCACAGAATGACATAGAGAGGGACAGGAGCGACGGGCGGGCCGCCCGTCCCACCAGATGCGGTAGGTCATTCTGTGAGGACCTCTCAGAGTCCCTCACAGAATGGCACAGAGAGGGAC
Source organism: Phycisphaerales bacterium (assembly GCA_003511945.1). Classification (GTDB taxonomy): domain Bacteria; phylum Planctomycetota; class Phycisphaerae; order Phycisphaerales; family UBA1924; genus UBA11155. Next base: position 8,996 of record DOJA01000085.1, read on the forward strand.
AGGAGCGACGGGCGAGCCGCCTGTCCCACCAGATGGGGTAGGTCGTTCTCTGAGGGCCTCTAACGGGCGTTGACGAAGCGGTCCCGCTCGCGGACGGCCATGGCGTCGCAGCGTTCGTTTTCGGGGTGTTCGCTGTGGCCTCGGATCCAGTGGAAGTCCAGGGCGTGGGCGCGCCGGAGCTCGTCGAGCGATTCCCAGAGGTCCTGGTTCTTGACGGGCTTCTTGCCGGCGGTGCGCCAGCCGCGGGCGATCCAGGAATCCAGCCACTCGCCGAGCCCCTTGAGGACATACTGGCTGTCGGAGTAGATGTCGACGCGGCTGGGGCGCTTGACCGCCCGCAGCCCCTGGATGACCGCGGTGAGCTCCATGCGGTTGTTGGTGGTG
>DOJA01000057.1:0-2819 GCA_003511945.1 Phycisphaerales bacterium
CAGGCGCCCTCGAGCAGGTCGCGCGGGTCGGGCGCGGCGCGGAGCTCCGCGCGGTAGAGCAGCGCCGCGAGGACGCGCATCTCTTCATCCCGGTCGAACGACCACAGCGCGGAAGCGGCCTCTGCGACCGTCCCCTGCACCAGCAACCGGTCGGTGCCGGCGCTGTCCGCGCTCGGAGCCGCCGCCTCCAGCTCGCGGAGCACCGCGCGCCCGAGCGCAACAACCCGGCGCGCCAGCGCGCTCCGCGCAGCGCCGGGCTGACCCGCGCGAGCGTCCCGCCAAGACGCCAGCGCTTGATCCAGCACGAGGCGCCGGGCCTGCGCTGCGGCTGCAGGGTCGATGGCTTCGAGCTCGCTGAGCGCCTCGTCCGCGAGCGCCGGCTGGCCGCGAAGCACGGCCATCTGCACCTTGCGATAGCGATACTCGGCCTGGAAGTCCGCCCCGGGCACCGCCTGGCGCGCGTGCAACGCGGACAGGAGGTCAAAGGCACGCTGCGCCAAGGCGGCCTCGCGGCGCCCAACGGCCAGGGCTCCATCGAGCACCATCCGCGCGACGGAGGCGGCCGCATCGGGCTGCCCGAGGCGTCCCGCGGCTTCGTCGGATGCGTCGGCCTCCAGCACCGGCGACGCCGCCTGGAGAAAGAGCGTCGCAGCGGAAGTGGACGCGGAAGGGGGCGCCTCGCGGTAGTCAAGGTACCGAAGCCGGGTCAGTTCGCGCCGCGCCTGACGGAACACCGGGGAGTTGGGCGGGATCGCGCCGAGCAGCACGATGGAGCGCTGACGATCGATCCCCGGCGCAAGGGCCGCACGCAGGGCGTAGGCGCCCGACGCGGGGTGATCGGCATGACTGGACAGGAACACTCCGATCTCGCGCGCGAGGGCCTCGCGCGCCCGCTCGTCCTCGGGCGCGAGTTCAATGGCCCGCTCGGCAGCGCCGATCGCCAGGCGCTGCGCCTCGGCCGCGCGGGCTGGGTCACTGCGGCCAAGGATGGTCGACGCCTCCGCGTAGAGCGCGCTGGACGCGAGGCATCCCGCGGCGTCCTGCGCGCGGCGCTCGCTGGCCGCAGCCCGGGCCAGGGCGGCCGCCCCGCGCGAGGCATCGAGGCGCGGATCCGGAGGGAGCGAGAGCGCCGCTCCGAGTGAGCGCTCGGCGCTCGCGTACAGCGCCAGCGCGGTGGCGTCGGGCGCGGGCGGAGGGGGGCGCTGGGCGCTGTCGTTCACCCCCGCGCGCTCATCGGCGAGCCGCAGGTCACGCAGCCCCCGGAGCAGGTTCGATAAGTAAGGCGACCCGGCCCGCTCCATCAGCGGCAGCGCACGCGGAGCGAGGTCGGCGAGCGCACCAATCTCCCCGAGAGCGCCGAGCGCGACGATCCCACGCTCCGCGGCGCGCGCGGCTCCATCACCTCCCGCCCCCGCGCCCGGCGCGAGGGCGAGCCACGCGAGCAGGCGGGCCTCGACCGGGGTCAGGGGCTCCGGCCCGGCGCCCCGGCGCTCCTGCTCGACGCGGTCGGTGACGGAGAGCACGCCGGCCCAGTCGTCCCGGTGCGCCATGATGACGATGCGCCACGCAGGGAGCGCGGCCTTCACCTTCAGCGGCAAGTCGGGCGCCTCGAGCAGCAGGCGCACCCAGCGGTCGCTGCCCTCGGCGTTGCCCATGAACTGCTCGGCGAGCGCGCACCCGATCGCAGCGCGAGCGCCGGGCTCGTCCTCCAGCATGTGCTTCCGCGCGCGGGCCGGGTCCGCCGGGGCGCGCGGCTCGGCGTTGAGGAGCGTCCCGAAGGCCACAAGCGCATGGCGTGCCTGTTGCTCGCGTCCGGCGCCGTCGAGCTCGGCCAGGTAGACCGACGCCCACCCGGCGAGGAACCATGCATTGAGGCGAACGCGCCGAGACTCCGTCAGCGCCGCCCGCAGCAGCGCCTCCCCATCGGTGACAACCTCCTCCTGCTCCTCCAGCGCGCGCACCCGGTCCCCCGCCGCCATGGCGATGACCGTGAGGCGCGGCCCGACGAGCTCGAGCAGGCGGCGGGCCGAATCGGCCTCGGACTCGGGCGCCAGCCCGACGCGCGCGCGCTCGATCGAGCGCTCGGCGCGGAGGTACGCGGAGCGCGCCAGAGCGAGCCGCAGGTCGAGCCCCTGCTTCTCGTCGAGCTCGCGAAGGAGAGCGCTGGACTTCTCTTCGAGCGCCGCCAGGCGTTCGGGGGATGGGGTGCGCTCGAGTTCGCGAGCGTAGAGCGACGCGAGCCGGTGGGCCGTCGCACGCCGGGCGTCGCCCTCGTCGCGGGCCAGACGGCGTTCAAGCACGACGCTCAGCGCGCCGTCGAGCCCGTGGTCGAGCAGGTAGGCCTCGACCTGGTCGTCCGCGGGCCCCGCGCCGTGCGCCGGGGGGGAGGCGCTGACCAGCAGGAGCGCGAGCATGAACCTAGCGGCCCGGGACATAGGTCACCTTGTCAAAGCCGGCGTCCCGGCAGGCCTGGATCGCGCCGAAGGCGCCCTCGGTCGTGGCCCCGTCGGACCCGCGCACGACGACGCCGGGGGCGCGGGGGAGCGTGCGGAGCAGCGCGATCAGTTCCGCCCGCCCGGTGACCCGCTGCGCACCGACGCGGTACACCACGGCGGCTCCTTCGCGCGACACCTCGACGACCTGGGGCGTAAGGTCCGACGACCGGCCGGCGGCGTCGCGCTCGGTGCGAAGCGCGGGCGTGAGCTCCGACTCCGGCGGCGTGTAGGTGCTGGAGACCACGAAGTAAATGAGCAGCAGGAAGATCACATCGATCATGCTGGTCAGCGCGAGCCCCCCCCCCCCCCCCGGGGGGGGGCCCC
>DOJA01000057.1:2876-3456 GCA_003511945.1 Phycisphaerales bacterium
GGTCAGCGCGGGCCCCCCCCCCCCCCGGGCGGGGCCTCTCGCCGGCGCCTGTGAAGGGGGGTGAGGTTCACGGCGCGTCGCCCTCCGGGGGCACGACCGTCGAGAGGCGCCAGCGGACCACGCCCAGGTCGCTCAGGCGACGCGCGAGCGCGTTCAGGTGGGTGAGGGGCGCGAGGCGGTCGGCACGCACGACGATGTCGAGATCCGTGACGGCGCGCCCGGCGGCCGCTTCGCGCTGAACACGCGACGCGATTCCGTCGAGCGAGAGATACTCCCCGGAGACGATGTAGGTCCCGTTGCGGCTGATGTTGACGATCACCGCGCCGCGGGCCACTTCCTGCACCGACTCGCCCTTCTCACGCGGCAGTTCGACATCCGCCTTGGTCTTCTCGATGAACGACGAGGTGGTGAGGAAGAAGATGATGAGCAGGAAGACCATGTCCACCATCGAGGTCAGATCGATGGGCGCCACGCGGGGACGGTCGGCGGGGGAGCGGAACCTCACGGGGCGGCGCTCCGGCCCGCGGGGATTGGGGCACCCGTGGGGGCCGTGGGGGCCGTGGGGGCCGGGGGGGCCGGG
>DOJA01000120.1 GCA_003511945.1 Phycisphaerales bacterium
GGGGGGCGTGGGGGTGTGGGGGCGTGGGTCGAGGGCCAAACCCTGTCCGGCACAGCGCTCACCATCCTGTCCGGACGGGCTTCCATCTAGAACGCCGATTGCGTCCTGAGCGCGCCGGCTCAGAATCCTGCCCCGATCCGCCGGGGCGCCCGCCCGCGCGCATGAACCCCCGGTTCCTGCGCGCCGATGGGGGAATAGGTATGGACTTTCTTCGGCGGCCCCTTATGCTGGGGATAGATGGAGGTTGTTGGGGGTGACGGGGGCGATCCCGGCAGATCCGTGCCGCCGGCGGATGCGGGCCTGAGTGGAGCGCGTGCGGAACCCTCCGACGCTCCACTCCAGGGCCGCGGCCACGAGGAGCGCGCCGATGCCCACTGCTGAACTCTCTCGCGTGCCTTCCGGCGTCATGCCCAACCCCACCATACCGCCGCCTCCGGGGCGGGGAGGCGATCTGGACGCCTGGCTGGACCGCTTCGAGGCGATCTACCGCGATGCCGCGGGAGATGTCGGGCGAATCCCGTGGGCGCACGCTCAGCCCTGCCCATGGCTCATCACCTGGCTGAACGCCGAGGCGCCGAACCTGGTGCGGGCCGGCGCCCGGGCGGCGGTCGTCGGCTGCGGCCTCGGTCAGGACGCCTGCGCGCTGCTGGAGCGCGGCTACGAGGTCACCGCGTTCGACGCCTGCGCCAGCGCGATCGACTGGGCCAAGGCGCTCCACCCCGACGCCGCGGACGCGTTCTTCCAGGCCGACCTGCTGAACCTGCCCGGGCGACTGATCGGGCGGTTCGACCTGGTGGTCGAGGTCCACACGATCCAGTCGGTCCCGCCGGCCTGCTGGGGGCGGCTCGCGGACGGCATGGTGAGTCTGCTCTCGCACCGGGGCGTGCTGGTCGCCATCGCCCGGGGGCGCGAGGAGGGTGCGGCCGGCGCCGGCTCCGAAGGCCCGCCCTGGCCCCTGACCAAGCGAGAACTGACCGGGCTCATGACCGACCGGGGCCTGGCGCCGGTGCGCCCGCTGGATGCCTTCACGGATGAATCCGCGAACCCGGCGCTCCGGCTGCGAGGGGCGTTCAAGCGGGTCTGACGGGTCCCAAGGGCTGTCCAATCAATGGCTTCTGGCGATTTCCCCGTTCGGGCAGGGGAACCGGCGGCCCGGCGCGCACGAATCGGACCCCCGGGGGGGCCGAACGCACGCGCGGGGAGCCCGCGGAGAGCCGCTCACAGAATGACTCGTAGAGGGACGGGAGAGACGGGCGGGCCGCCCGTCCCACCAGAGTGAAGCGAAGGGCGGGCCGCCCGTGCCACCAGAATGAAGCGACGGGCGGGCCGCCCGTGCCACCAGAATGGAGCGACAGGCGGGCCGCCCGTCCCACCGAGGAGAGGAGATCATTGTGTGCGGGGCTCTTAGAATCAAAGACGGTCCGGGGCGAACCCGGCGCTCATCCCCAGGAGACTGTGCGATGCCCCTTCGCCCGAGTTCGAAGTGTCCGCGAGTGCGTGGGCACGGGTTCACGCTGATCGAGTTGCTGGTGGTGATCGCGATCATCGCGGTCCTGATCGCGCTGCTGGTGCCGGCGGTGGGCGGGGTCCGCGGGGCGGCCCGCAAGGCGCAGACCACCACACTGATGACCGCAGTGGTCAACGCGTCGAACCAGTTCCGGGCGGACAAGGGGCGGCTGCCGGGCTACTTCAGCCAGGTCGAGCTCGCCAAGACCGCCAACGACACCGGGCTGACGGCGATGCAGAACGCGCTGCTCGACCTCGCGGGCGGGCCATCGCCCGAAGCGACCGCGGGCAAGCCGGGCGTCATCAGCATCGAGGTCGGCGGGAAGCGGGTGTTCGTCAATGTCACGCTGGTCGGCGCCGCGGGGGGTCCGGGGTACCTGAGCGTTGCGGTGCGTTCGAACGAGGCGAACAGCGCCTCGCGGACCGGGCTGGGGGCGGCGGACGAGCCCCGGGACAAGGTCAGCGCGAGCGCGCTCAAGACAACCGTCGGCGCGACAGGCGGAAGCCGGCTGGTGATGCCCGAGGTGCTCGACTCGTGGGGGCGCCCGCTGGCCATGTGGATGAAGAACGCCTCGGCGGGGACCGACCCGGAGTTCGCGCTCCAGGACTCCAACAGCGCGAACAACCGCGCGCTCTTTTACCTGCGGTCCAACGCGGGCATCTTCGCGCCGGCGTCCGGCCAGACGGCGCACTCTCAACAGAGCGTCATCGGGCTGAGCAGCGGCGCGCGTCCGGAGTCGATCACGCGCTCCATGGAAGGGTTCCTCGGCCACCCGGCCTTCCCGACCACCCCCGGCTCGAGCGGGGGGACGCAGATCATGAAGCCGGCCCGGGCGCTGGCCGATGTCGTGGTTCACTCCGCAGGCCCCGACGAACTGTTCCTGGCCCGGGAAGCCAAGGCCGGGGACATCGAGGGTGTGATCTACCCCCCCCTGTACGAGAACATCCTCAACACCACCTCGGGCGCGGGTGTGGCGACGGCGCTGGGCGGGTTCCGGCCCCCGAGCGCCTTCGACGACCTGTTTCAGGCCGGGGATTGATCCGCGATTCGCCCGCGGTTGGTGGGGAATCGGCCACCGATCAATTCCGCGAACCGATGGCCTGCGCTTGACGCGCCGTGTACATTGGACCTCCCCGCGAACATGCGGGTCGAGGTGTTGCCATGCTGAACGCTCTGAAGTCCGCCGTTTCCGCGCTGCGGCGTGGGTTGTCGCTCGCGCTCGCCCTGGGGGTGATGTGGTCGGGTGCCGCGCTGGCGCAGCCGCTGGCGCCGGCGAACGGGCCGCGCCTCACGGATCCCGCCTGGCACGCGCTCGTCCACGCGACGCTGGTCCCCGAGCCGGGAAAGAAGATCGAGGACGCAACGATCGTCCTGCGCGACGGGCGGATCGTCTCCGTGCAAGCAGGCGGCACGCCGCCCCCGGGGGCGCGGGTGTGGGACTGCACTGGGCTGACGGTCTACGCCGGGCTGATCGAGCCCTTCTTCGAGGTTGACTCGCCGCGCCCGGACGCCAAGGAGGTCGGCGCCCACTGGAACACCATGGTGATGGCCCAGCGGAACGCGCTCGACGCCGAGGGCATCGACGCCAAGGCCCGCAAGGCCCTGCGCGAGATGGGGTACACCTCCGCGCTCGCCTCGCCCAAGGGGGGCGTCTTCCGCGGGACGGCGGCGTTCGTCTCACTCGCTGATGAGCCGGACCCCTCGCGCCCCGTGGCGAGCGTGCGCATCCCCAAGGCGTTCCACACCGTGGCGTTCGAGACCGTGACCGGGG
>DOJA01000245.1 GCA_003511945.1 Phycisphaerales bacterium
GGGGGAAGATGTTGTCCTCGCCCCCGGAGTGGAGGTCGATGACCTCGCCCAGCAGTTCCTGGGCCATCGCGGAGCATTCGAGGTGCCAGCCGGGGTAGCCCTCCTTGAGGGGCACCGGGCGCCCGAGTTCCTTCGAGGGGTCCCAGCGCATGCGGTGGGTGGGGTCGGGCTTCCAGAGCATGAAGTCGGCGGGGTGCTTCTTGACGGACTGGGCGGCTTCCGTGACTCGCCCGCCCGCGCCCGAGCGGATGGCTTCGATGGTGTTGCCCGAGAGCCGCCCGTAGGCGGGGAAGGAGCGGGTGTCGAAGTAGGCGACGCCGTCGGGGGCGATGTAGGCGTGCCCGCGTTCAACGAGGGTGAGCACCATTTCGAGCATGGGGCGGATGTAGGCCGTGGGGCGTGGAAGAAGGGCGGGGTCGCGCTGCGCGTCCTGGACGACCTTGAGCCCGAGGGTGAGCGCATCGCGGACGAAAGCGCGGGCGTAGAAGTCGGCGATGTGCCAGGGATTGCGGGGGTCGAACTCGGGGCCCGCGCCCTCGGGCAGGCGCCCGGACTTCTTCTGTTCCAGCAGGCGCGCGCTGGCGGCTTCGATCTTGTCCGCCCCGCCCCCGTCGGCGTCGTCGTCGTCGACCATGTGGCCGACATCGGTGATGTTCATCACATGGCGGACGCGGTACCCCCCCACCCCCCCGGGGGGGGGAGCCGGGAGTTCGCGCCCCGACGCGTCGACCCGGCGGCACAGGGGGGATTCCAACCATCGGCGGAGGACATCGGCGGCGAGGAAGGAGCGGAAGTTCCCGATGTGCGCGAAGTCGTAGACCGTTGGCCCGCAGGAGTAGAAGGTGACGCGGGCGGGGTCGATGGGGACGAAGGGCTCGACCCGCCCGGTGAGGGTGTTGTGGAGCCGCAGGGGCATGGAGGGTGGAGATTACTTCCCGGCGCGATCGTCCGCCGCGCGGACGGGCTGGGGTTCGGCGTCGGCCTGGGGCGGTGGGTCGGCGTCGGCGGCGGCCTGGGCCTCGGACCGGGCCTCGACGCGGACGCGGACGACGCGGGTGGGCTCGGCCTCCAGCACGGTGATGACGAACCCGGGGCCGGGGAACGACTCGTGGGCGACGGGGATGCGCCCGAGGGAGGCGAGCACGAACCCGCCGACGGTGTCGTACTCCTCGCTGTCGGGGAGGGCGATGCCGATGGCGCTGAGGTCGTCGTTGGCGTCGCTGATGTACGCGCGGGCGTCGATCTCGGCGCTGCGGGACTCGGGGTCGACGGTGACCTCGGGCTCGGCCTCCTCGTGCATCTCGTACTCGTCCTGGATCTCGCCGACGATTTCTTCGAGGAGGTCCTCGAAGGTGACGAGCCCCGTGGTCCCGCCGTACTCGTCGAGGACGATGGCGAGGTGGACCTTCCGGGCGCGGAGCTCGCGGAGGAGTTCGCGCAGGGGCTTGGTCTCGGGGACCCAGACGGGGCGGCGGAGGATGGGCCGGAGGCGGAAGTCCCTGGCGTCGCGCCCGAGGTACTTGAGCAGGTCCTTGGCGTAGAGGATGCCGACGATGTGGTCGAGGTCGCCGATGTAGACGGGGATGCGGCTGTGGCCGGCGCGGGAGATGAAGTCGCGGATGAAGTCGAGGTTGTCGGTGAGTTCGATGCCCTCCATCTCGGTGCGGGGGGTCATGATCTCCTCGACGGTGCGGGACTTGAAGTCGACGACCGCCTCGATCATCTCGCGCTCGGCGTCGCCGATGTTGCCCTCGCGCTGCCCCTCGTGGACCGCTGAGAGGATCTCGTCGGCCATCTCCTCTGCTTCGCTGATGTGGGCGACGCCCGCGAGGCGCTTCACGGGGATGTCGATGATGGCCATGGTCCGCAGGGGCGACGCGAGCAGATGAACCCCAGCGAGGACGCCCCGGCAGGCGTGGACGATCCGCTCGCCCGCGTGCGTCGCCAGACTCATGGGGATGACCAGGGCGAAGATCAGGATGACGGCGCTGGACGCGACGACCGCCAGCCCGAGCATGAGCAGCGAGACGCTCGGCCCCGCGCCCCCCGTTCCCCCGCCGGACGCCCGGAACGCGCCGAAGATGACCACGGCGCAGACGGCGATGGTGGAGTTGCACAGCACGCGGAGCGCGCCGGTGGCGAGGATGTGCCCGTCGAGGTCTTCAAGGATGTGGTCGATGGCGCGCCGGCCGCCCCGGCGCTCGACGATCTCCTGGAGTTTGACCATCGAGAGGTCGGCCAGGGCGTAATGCAGGGTGGAGAAGAGCCACGCCAACGCGACCGCCGCCACCGTCACCAGCGCCGCGATGGTCATGACGGCAGGGGTCCTGCCGGCGCGAACACGGGGCCTACGCCGATCGCGGTCAGCACCTCGTCCTCGCGGGCGTGCATGGCGGCGGCGGCCGCCTCATCGGTGTCGTTGAAGCCCAGCGCGTGGAGCACGCCGTGGACGATGTAGAGGAGGGCTTCGCGGGCGGTGTCGGTTCCCCGCCGGGCGCCCTGGCGCCGGGCCTCGTCGAGGCAGACGAGCAGGTCGACATCGAGGGGCTCGCCCCGGGAGGCGCCGCCGTCGGCAAGGTCAAAGGTGATGACATCGGTGGTGTCGGGGTCGCCCAGGTAGTCGGCGTGGGCCTGGCGCATCTCCGCGTCGCTCACCAGTCGCACGCGGAGCGAACCCGACGCCCCGAGGGCGGCCAGCGCGCCGGCAGCGCGGTCCGCCAACCAGGAGCGATCGGACTCAGAAAGGGTGGCGGTCGCGTCCAGGACGGCGGCCCCGTCGCCGGCGTCGTCCGCTGGCCCGCGAACCATCGCGGCGTGGGTGGAGGGATTGGTCATCCGAACGGTGAACCCCAGGCGTCGATCAGGCGGACTCCGGCCCGCGCGCTGCTGGATTGTAGAGCGCCCCCCACCGAGGAAGCGGAGCACGAATAGATCCCAAACATGTCGAAGCGAACCGGGTGGCATGCTGGTGGCTCTGCACAAGCATGTCCTGCTGGGAATGCACATGTTTGCTCAGAGCAGCAAGCACGCCACCCCAAGATCACACACTTCCCCTTCCCCCGGACCCCG
>DOJA01000038.1:0-4433 GCA_003511945.1 Phycisphaerales bacterium
GGCGTGGGGGGCGTGGGGGGCGCGGGGGATATGTGGGGCGACGCGAGAGAATCGATCGAGCGCAGGGCGCCGGTTCCCAGAGTCATGGCGCCGCCACCTCTCTCCCGGGCGCGGCGCGCGCGACCGCGCCGGTGCGCGATCCGTCCGCTCGGTGCGCCAGATCGCGCACGGTGACCTCCAGGGGAATGGTGGGAGCAAACCCGATCAGACCACGAGCGCGCGCAAGGTCCGGACGCCTCTCTCGCAGGTCCTCAAACCCCGGCGCGTAGGCCCGATCATACGGCACCAGCACGGGCTCGATCGCTCTCCCCAGCGTGCTCCCAACCAGGCGGGCGAGTTCAAGGATCGAGACCGGACGGTCATCGCCCAGGTTCACCACCCGCCCGCGCGCGCCGGGGCAGCGCAGCAGGCGCACCAGCGCGGGGGCGACATCGCGGACATCGCAGAAGCAGCGGGTCTGGAGGCCGTCGCCGAACACCCGGGGGGATTCCCCAGCGAGCACCGCGTTCACAAAGTTGGGGAGCACCATGCCGTAGTCGCCCAGCTGGCGGGGGCCGACGGTGTTGAACAGGCGCACGATGACCACCGGGAGCCCGTCACGCGCGTGCGCCGCCAGTGCGAGGTGCTCATCAATCGCCTTGCTGGCGGCGTAGGACCAGCGGAGGGCGGTGGTGGGGCCGTAGACGCAGTCGTCGTCTTCGTGGAAGGGAGAACGGACGCCCTTGCCGTAGACCTCGCTGGAGGAGGCGATCAGCGTGTTCGGGAGCGCCCCGGCCCGGCGCGCGTGCCCCGAGGCGAAGCGAAGGAGCGTGGCGGTGTCGAGGACATTGGCCTCGATCGACTCCGCGGGTCGTTCGATGATCCGCTTCACCCCGACGGCGGCGGCGAGGTGGTAGATCTCGTCGAACGGGGGCTCGCGCTCGAGGATGGGGATCGCGCGGGCCAGGTCCTGCTCGATGAACCGCGGGGCCGGATCGCGCGCCAGGGCCTGCGCGAGGTTGGATCGGCGTCCGGTGGAGAGGTTGTCGACGATGGTGACCTGGGCGCCGTCGTCCAGGAGGGCCTCGACAAGGTGAGAGCCGATGAAGCCGGCCCCGCCGGTCACGAGGACTCGGCGGGGCGGGTTGTGTCGGGGCGCGTGGGTCACCGGAGACTCCCGTGGCTGCGCCGGCTCAGTTGTCGCGCGGCGTGACCTGCGCGGTGGTCTCGCGGACCGCGGGAGGCAGGATCGCCAGCGAGCCGTTGGCGGAGATGGGCGCGACGCCGGCGAGGGACTCGTCGCCCCCGCGCCCGTACTCGTGGGTGACCTGGAAGTTCCGCCGGAAGTACCCGCCCGCGCTGGCCTTGACCCCGTTGACGACGACGCCCAGGAACTCGGCCCTGCAGTCGGAGAGCTGGTTGCGGAGGCGCGCGACGAGGCCCCGCTTCTCGCTGAGGGCCTTGACGACCAGCACGGTGGCGTCGGCGTGGGCCGCCAGGGCGATGACATCGCTGGAGACGACCGCGGGGGGCGCGTCGACAAGGACGATGTCGTACTCGCGCCGGGCCTGCTCGAAGATCGCGTGCATGGCGGGGGTGACGAAGCGCTCGTAGATGTGCGCGTCGCGCCGCCCCGCGGGCAGGAGCGAGAGGTTGGCCACCTTGGTGCGGACGACCGCGTCCTCGAGCGACGACTCGGCGCGGAGCACCTCGCTGAGCCCGGGGTGCTCCCCCGCGCCGAGCAGGGCGTGGAGGCGCGGACGCCGGAGGTTGGCGTCGATGACCAGGATGTTCGTGTCGGTCCCGGCGATCGAGACCGCCAGGTTGGTGATGGTGGCCGTCGCGCCCGCGCCGGGGAGCCCGCCGACGATGAGCACCACGCGGTGGCCCCTCTCGCGGCACTCGCGCACCAGCGTGGTCCGCAGCTGGCGGACCGCCTCCGCGATGACGCCCCCGGGGTGCTCGGAGGCGGCGCCTTCGATCCGTTCCGGCGCGGCGGGGTCCATCGAGACATCGGGCACCACGCCCAGCAGGCGCGTCCGCGGGATGAGCAGAACATCCTGCGGCCCGCGGATCCGCTGCTCGCGGATCTCCTTGAGGACGATCAGCCCGCCCACCGCGCCGGGGATCAGCACGATGAAGGCGCCGACGATCGGGATGGGGCGGGGGAACGCGATCTCGTCGGGCAGCTGGGCCTTCTGCCACTCGCGGACGCGGGAGGGACGGTCGATGAGGGTGTCCAGGTCCGCGATGCGCTGCTCGAGGTCCTTGATCTGCTCGAGCTTCTTGGCCCGCTCGTTCTGGAGGTCGGAGTGCTGCTTGAGGGCGAGCGTGGTCTGCGCGAGCTTGCTGCGGGCCGTCTCCAGACTCTCGGTCATCTTGGCTTCGGCGGCCTCGAGGTTGCGGACCTGGTCGCGGAGTTGTTCGAGGAGGAGGGGGAAGGCCCTCTCGGCCTCCTCGTTGACGACCTTCTCCCGCTCTTTCACCAGCGCGTCGATGATCATCACCTGACGCTTGCGGTCGCGCCCGTTGGGCTGCTCCGCCTCGAGGATGCGGAGCTGGGCCTTGGACGAGGTGATCTGCCCGTCGAGCTGGACGACATTGGGGTAGCGCTCGACATCGCGGATGACCGCCTGGGGGATGATGGGCCCGCCGGGGTTGTTGGCGCTGGCCTCGTAGTTCTTCAGCTGCTCGCGGGTCTGGGCGAGGTCGCTCAGGAGGTCCACCAGCAGGGGCTGGAGGTTGCGCACCTCGTTGAGGGCGACGGAGTTCGCCTCTTCGATCGAGGTGAGCTGGTTGGCGCCGAGCAGGTTCTCGATCCGGGTGTCGAGGGACTGGATCTCGCCCCGGAGCGTGCTCACCTGGCGCTCGAACTGCTGCTTGATGTTGCGCATGTCGCGCGTCGTGCGGGCGCGGTGGTCGTCGAGGAAGACCTCCGAGATGGCGTCGGCGATGATCTTCGCGTCCTCGCGGTTGGGCGTGCGGACGCGGAGGGTGATGATCTGCGTCTCGGGGATGCGCCGGGTGGAGACCTGGTCGCGCAGCTCGCGGAGCGCCTTCACATCGTCCACCGTGCCCGAGGCGGACACGAACTGCTTGGCGAACCGGGTCCCGACGAACGACGACTGGCGGACGACCTGCCCGAGGATCTGGTCGGACTTGAGCTGGTAGGCCTGCGTCTCCATGTAGGTCTCGAGCTCTTCCTGCTCGCCGCCCCCCAGGCCCATGTCGATGGCGCTCTCGACCGCAGGAGAGACCTGGAACGCGGTGACCGCATCGAACCGGGGCATGAACTGACGAAGCCCGAGGTAGGCCGCCACCCCGAGCACGCCCGAGACAACCCCCGCCAGCAGCAGCCACTTCCAGTACTGCTGGACGAGGCGCATGGGGTCGATGATCACGCCCGACGCGAGCGGCGCGGAGGACGCCGGCGCCGACGACGGGCGCGGACAGAAGCGCGAGCGCGGCGACAAGGCCGGCCGCGCACAGCCCGGCGGACAGCCAAAGCGGCGCCTGCCAGCCTTGCGCATAAATATCCGCCGCCCAGTGCGGCGAAGTATCGGCCGAATAGGAGCCGACGCGAGCGACCGAGAAGAACAGCGCCATCGCCAGCGCGGCGCCGCCGAGCGAGAACCATTGCGCGATGCCGACAAGTAGCGCGATGTACAGCGTTTCGCTGCCGACGCCGAAGATGAGGCGGCCCGCCACCATCAGCGAATAGGGTTCGCCGATCGCGGTCATCACGGCGCCGGCAAGGCACAGCGCCGAGGCCGCAAAGGCCGCGCGCGCCGCGCCGATGCGGTCGATCAGCACGCCGCCAACAAGCGCGAGCGGGATGTTGGGCAGCGAATAAACGGCGTTCAACAGACCAATCTCGGATTGGCTGAAGCCGCGCTGGTCGCGCAGCATGTCCGCGATCGGCGCGATCGCATCGTAGGTGTAATAAGCGGCCATGTTGGCGAGTGCGGCAAAGCCAAGCACAAACCATTTTGCACGATCGGTCATTTCGGCTTTCCCTCCCCGCATGGATCCTAATGGATCCGCGCTCCCTGCCGTTTCAGCGTTGCCTGCACCTCGGTGATATCGACGGCATGGACATCGCGGCCGGACTTCACCGCCACCGCCGCCGCGACGCCTGCGCCCTGCCCCGCGACCGCGCAGCACATCATGTTGCGGACGGCGGCATGGCTGATCTTGTCGCCGCCGATGGCGCGGCCGGTCACCAGCAGGTTTCGTGGTCCCGTACGCGGCAGCATGGCGCGATAGGGCACCTGGAAGTAGCGCCCTGTGGTCGGCAGGATCAGCAATCCATAGCCGTCGATGAATTCGGGGAAAATGCCGACCGAATCCTCGAAACGCCCCTGTTCGCGCACGTCGTCGCCGGTCATGTCGTAGACCGCGACGATCTTGCGCGTGTCGCGGATGCCGATCGTCATGCCGAAGTTGCGGAGCTT
>DOJA01000038.1:4494-5002 GCA_003511945.1 Phycisphaerales bacterium
CGTCATGCCGAAATTGCGCAGCTTTGCCAGCTCGCAGCCGGGCTGGAAGCGCCTGAGCGCCTCGATCGCGTGCATGGCCTGCCGCCTCCCCTCGATCTCGCCGAAGGTAAGATCGTCGGGGTCGGTGCCGTCGAGCGTCATGTGCACCATGTTGAGATAGGTAAGGTCGCCCTGGTCGCTGACCGTACCCCAGGTGCCGGCGATGGTCTTCAGATTGTCGGGCAGCAGCCCGGCCTTGTGCGCCCGCTGGAACGGCTTTCTCAGGAACGGGGAGAACAGAGCGTCCTCCTTGCCGGTGGTGGTGACCGACCATTCGCCGTCCTTCGCCCAGTCGGCATAGGTCTGCGGATCCGCCTTCACCGCATCGATGAAGCGCACCTTGTCGACCCCGCACATCGAGAACATGACCGAGACGCTCATCATTTCGGGCTTCGGGTGCTTGCGCGTGGCCGCGCCGGCACGGTGGGCGACGTCGGCATCGCCGCTCGCGTCGATGACATGGCTCGCC
>DOJA01000038.1:5071-5377 GCA_003511945.1 Phycisphaerales bacterium
GCCCGCCTTGCTTTCGACGATGACGCCGCGCAGCGTGTCGCCCTCCATTATCGGTGCGACGACCATGCGGTGCAGCATCGGATGGACGCCGGCTTCCTCGATCAGCCGGTCGGCGACCACCTTGAAGGCTTCGGCGTCGAGCGCGTGGCTGATCGACTGCGGCTCGGGCAGCGCGGCGCCCATTGCCTTCGCACGATCCTCGAACTCGCGGCCTATGCCTTCGCTGTCGATCGTCGCCGGGTGGCGGTACCAGGCAAAGCCTTCGACGCCGACCTGCGTCATGTTGCCGCCAAAGCAGCCATAGCG
>DOJA01000125.1:0-846 GCA_003511945.1 Phycisphaerales bacterium
GGGGTTGGGGGCGGGGTTGGGGAGGGGTCGATCGTCATAATGGGTCCGTGGAGCGGGTCCGCGAGGCGGAAGCGCCCCGGCCGGTCGTCCAACCGCGGTCGGCGGCGAGTTCTTCCAATGAAGACGCCAAAATCGCCCGGGCCCGGTGCAACCGGCTCATGATCGTCCCGATCGGCACATTCATCACCGCCGCGATCTCCCGGTACTTCATGCCCTCGACGCCCCATAAGAGGAGGACCTCGCGGTGCTCGGGGGAGAGGGCCTCGACCGCCTTTTTCACCCGTTCGTCCACATGGTCCCAGTCCAGGGAGCGGAGGTCCCAGGCCGGGGGCGGCTCGCCCGGGGCGGGCTGGGAGTCGTCGGCCTCGTGGAAGGACTCGACGGCCATGGGGGCGCGGGCCTCGCGCTTTTTCCGGCTGTAGAAGACATTGTGGAGGATCGTGAACAGCCAGGAGCGCATCCCGCCGCCTTTTTCCTCGAACCCGTCGGCGAACCGCAGGGCGCGGAGGTAGGCCTCCTGAACCAGGTCCGCGGCCTCGTCCGGGTGGTGAGCGAGCTGGAGGGCGAGCCGATAGACCGCGTCCATGTGCTCGACGGCGAGTTGTTCAAAGGTAGCGCGGTCCAAGCGGTGGTGGGCTCGCCAGGGGGAAGGGACGGGCATGGTACCCGGACCGGTGGCGGGGGCCGGACTCGCGCGATGTCAGGGAGAAGGTGGAGGGGCTTGATCCCCCTCCCGGAACTTCGCCGCCGCCCGGCGCTTGGCGGCCAGGAGTCCGGAGGCGGTGGAGCCGTCGGTCGGCTCGGGTTCCGGGGGTCGGGGACCGGGTGCCGGGGGAGAGGGGCGGG
>DOJA01000125.1:959-3502 GCA_003511945.1 Phycisphaerales bacterium
TTTCGGGTTTCGGGTTTCGGGTTGAGGCATCCGGGACCCGGGAGCGGGGCGGCGGGGTTGGTCGGTGATCGATCCCGGGGGCTGAATGGTCGGGCTCTCGGCCCGCTTCTTCAGGGCGGCGACAGTAGCGGCGGCGCGCTCGCCCCTGGCCCGGGCTGCGCCCGCGGCCTGGGCGCGGAACTCCTCCGCCAGCTCGCGCGTCAGCAGCCGGTCCCACGCGATCCGACGGGTGGCCACATCCAGCAGCAAGACGGCGATCGACCAGATCAGCAGGACCCTCCACAAGGGCGAGGCGGCCCGGGTGGGGCGGGTGCCGTCGCGGTTGAACAGGTCGGCGGACTGGGGAGCACCGAAGTCCAGCAGGCGCCCGCCCGTCGCGTCGGCGATGGCGCGGAGCACCCCGATGTTCGACTGGAGTGATCGGAACTCCGACCCGCTGTGACGGGTGGCGGCCCCGACCACGCGGGGCATGTCGCGGGTGCCCGAACGCGGAAAAAGCGCGACGACATAGTTCCCCCGCGCCGGCGCCGGCACGCGGGCCTCGTACGCGCCGGGACCGATCTGCGCCAGTTGCACCGGGACACGGCGCCCGTCCGGGGTGAACACGCTGCCCGGCACCGAAAGGAGGTCGATCGGGTTGCCCTCGTCGTCGCTCGCGTCGAGCCGGACCACCAGGTCGTCGCCCACGATCTGTGCGGTGAACTCGGCGGCCTTGTCGACCGCGGGGCGGGCGATGGTGCGCGCGATCTGGGTCCACATCTGCGCGTAGCCCGGCCAGTCCAGCCAGCGCGAGGCCCAGCGCGAGGCGTCGGAAGTAAACGCGCCCACCTGCCCGCGACCGACGAACCAGTGCGCCAGCAAGGGCTCGCCCTCCGGCGTCGCAAGGGCGTAGTTGATCTTTGGGTCCTCCCGCGGCTGCGTGAGCACCAGCCCCAGCAGCGGCGGGAACGGACGCCCCACCCCCGCCAGCAGGGGAGAGGAGGAGCGCAGATCGACGGGACGGAACTCCGTCTCGCGGATCAGCGGCTTGCGAACAACACGGATCTCCTTGATGAAGATGCGGGGCAGGATCGTCGGGTCGTGGACCTCGTAGAACTGCCCGCCGCCTTCGGCGGCGATCTGCGCCAGCGTGGCCGAATCGGCGCCGTCGCCCACCGCGATCGTCGTGACGGTGATGCCCTCGCCCTGCAATCGAGCGGCGGTCTCCAGGCCGTCCTGCGGGTCGCCCTGGGACTGCCCGTCGCTGAGGACGATGATGTGGCGGACATTCGCCTTGGCCGCGTCGCCCTGGCGGAGCATGTTCCCGGCCTTCGCGAGCGCGGGGTACAGGTTCGTCCCGCCCCCGGAGGCGATGGACCGGACCCGGTCCGCCGTGCGCACGGGGTTCGAGTTGCGCCCCATGGGCACGACCACATCGGTGTCGGAGTTGAAGGCGAGGACCGCCAGGACATCGGTCTTGTCCAGGGTCTCGACGGCGAGCGCGGCGCCCTCGTTGGCGACCTCCTGCTGGGAGCGCATCAGGCCGCCCACGCGTTGGGACATGGAGCCGGAGTTGTCCAGCACGAAGACGACCGCCGCCGAGGGAACGATGAGCTGCTCGGGCAGGTCGAGGCGGACGGGGAGCAGGGGCTCGATCGCGGTGCCCTTCCAGGCGCCGGCGCCGAAGGAATCGGGCCCGCCGACCATGACCAGCCCGCCCCCGAGATCGGTGACGAACTGGGCCAGGAGCTCGTGGGTGCTGCGCGGGAGTTCCTCCGCGGGGACATTCTGGAGGATGACCAGGTCGTGGGCTTCGAGGGCGACGAGGTCGGTCGGAGCGTCGCGGGTGGGGACGGTCTTCACCTGGATGCCGGCCCGTTCGAGGGCGCGCCCGAGGATGAGCCCTTCGCTGGCGGGCCGGGCCTGGCCCACGCCGTCGATGATGAGAACGCTGCCTTTGCCCGGGGTGATGGTGAGGGTCTCGGCGCGGTTGTTGAAGGGGAGCAGGTCGGCGCGGGGGTCGTCGGGGGTGAAGATGCCCTGAAGCCGGTGGATCGGGGCCTTGGCGAGGGGCAGGTCGAGCTGGACGATCGTGCGCCCGGGCGGGAGTTCGAGGGCCAGGGCGTTGCCGGGAACGCCGGGGGAGGCGTCGATGGGCTCGCCCTCGTAGAGAAGTTCGAGGATTCCCGTGGCGGCGTCGGTGGCGTTGAGCACGATGCGCACCGGGACGGTGGACTCGGACTGCGCCTGGGGCGGGGCGTCGATGGCCTCGACCATCACCTCGTTGCGGACGCTGTAGGCGAGGGGGAGCACATCGACGGGCAACGCCGGGCCGGCGGTGCGCGCGCCGGTGGAGCGCTGGGCGGCCAGTTCGCGAGCAGCCGCCAGGGCGTCGCCCGCGGTCTCGTTCCCGTCGGAGACCAGCACGAGTCGGGCGGCGGCGTCGGGGGGCACGATCGCGCGCGCGAACCGCAGCGCCTGCTCGATGTTCGTGCCCTCGACCAGGTCAAAGTCCAGCGAGTAATCGCCGGGGGAGTCGGCCCCCCCCCCGGTCCCGCCCCCCC
>DOJA01000354.1 GCA_003511945.1 Phycisphaerales bacterium
GGGGCAGGGGGGGAGGGGCACTCATTAGCGCCCGCAGCGTGTGTCCGCGCGTGCCCCGGCCAGCATTCTTCATTCTCCGAACCCGGTCCCCCCCGCCTTCCTCTGCGCTCTCCGCGCTTCTGCGGTGAACTGCCGCCTTCGGCCCCGGTCGACTCGCTCTACTCGCTGGCCGTGGGCACCCGTCGCGGCTGCAGAAAACAAAAGGCGGGCGGAGCCATCGACGACGGTGGCCGTCGATGTGTTCCACCCGCTTACTGTGGCGCGCCCGGGCTCGAGTCCCGGCGCGCTACCCTCTCTCGGGTCTCCCCCCGAGCGAACTGCTGCGGAGTGTCAGAACCAAATCTGTCCGAAACCCGACCGGGCTCAGGCCCGACGACGACGGCCCAGAGCGGCCGCGCCGATCACGCCGAGAGCGAGCGTCCCGGGAGCCGGGATATCGCCGCGCTCGGCGGGGGTGACCGACGCGTTGCCCCACACCGTGTGGTCCTCCGCGATGCCGTCGCCCTGGCTCAGCGAGAGCAGGGTGATGAACTTGGCCTCGCCGGGGACGAACACATCGAAGTTCACCAGGCGGTTGCCGGCGGAGGTCAGCGCCCCGGGCTGAGCGCCGGTGAAGCCGAAGATCCCGCCCGATTCGCTCACATCGACCTGCACGCCGTTGATGAGCCCGAACAGCACGCCCGAGGCGTCGCTGACCAGGAACGCCACCTTCACCGACCCGCCGGGGCCGGCGAAGTCGTTCAGCCCGGCGCGGGCCGTGAACTGGAAGCCCTGATTCGCGCCGAAGTTGCCCGCCGTGCGGAGCTCGTCCAGCGAGAAGGACAGCAACTGGTCGCCCCACATCCCGATGCCGTCGGTGATCTTGCCCGAGGGGTTGGGTGGCAGGGCCAGCTGGGCCCCGTCCACGCTGATGCCCATCGCGGTGGGAGCGGAGACCCGGTCGTTGACCGGGACGGTGCTGGGGGCGCTGTTCGCGCCGCCGCCGCTCGCCGTGGCGAAGGTGATGCCCGGAGCGATCAGGGAGTTGCCGCCCAGACCACCGACGGTCCGGACCGCGACGCCCAGGTCGTTCACGGAAGCGCCGGCGCCCAGGGCGTCCGACGCAGCCGCGATCGCCAAGCTCGATCCCTTCGCATCATCAAAGAGGTTGCTGAGTTTGATCGAGTTCGAACCCGCCACCGCGGTCGAACCCGCCGCCAAGGCCACAAGCGCGGCCACGCCGATTGACTTGCTCATCTTTTCTGACTCCTCCGGGGGGGCATTGCCCCCACCTGTGCACCCGGAGAATAACCCACGCCAATCAAGGTGCAAGCGGTTGCGCTCACTTCTGTGCGAGAAAGCGCAACCTTGACACCCTTCCGTCCCGATAGTTGTTCGCCACCCGTTCGGAATGCCCGAAAACGACCCCGGCTCACAGCACGCCCGGCCAGCCGCGTGCCGAGTCCGTCGTCGCTAGCGATGAGTTTCGCCCCGTCGTGGCCCTCGCCCCGCCGGGGTCACTCGTACCCCGCCCGCTCCACGATCTCAATGTTGTAGAGGTCCGACACCTGCCCCGGCGTCTTCCGTCCGAGCCCGTGGAGCCGCCCCAGCAGCGCATCGACGCGCCCGGACTCGACCGCCAGCCCCCCCAGCAGCCGGAACTTGCGGTCGAGGATCCCGCGCAGGTCCGCCGTCGTGTTCCGCGAGTGCCCCGCGGGGTACATCACCAGCCCGCTGTCGTGCGCCGTGCCCTTCGTGTCCGTGATGACCACCGAGGTCGGGATGCCGTCCGGGTAGCGCCGGTCGTACTCCGCGCCGCCGTGCTCGAAGGCGATCTTCTCCATGAACGCCCGCGTCACCCGGTGGTCGATCGCGCCGGGCGCGTAGTCGTAGGGGTCCAGCATCAACTGCTTCCACACTCCGTCGCGCGAGGCGCTCGCATCCGGCCTGAACTCGCCCCGCGCCGCCGCCTCCACCGCCTTGCGCAGAAGCGTTCCCACGATGTAGACCATCGAATGGTCCGCCGACTGCCTTGTCCGCGGGTCGCGCTTCGCCGGGTCGCCGATGATCCCGAACGCCGGCTCGTACGCCTTGATCGTGATCTTCCCGATCCCCGCGCCGCCCCCCGCCAGCAGCCCGGGGTTCGCGCTCAGCAGGTTGATCAGCCCCTGCAGCGCCCCCGCCGACTGGTGCTCGTACAGCCCCAGCTTGAAGTGCATCCCCATCACCGCAAAGTCGGACCCCGAGTGCGCCAGCACCAGATCGAACGGGCTCTCGCCCCCGGTCTTCACGAACTGGCGGAACATGCTCTCGGGGTTGCGGAAGATGTCCCTGGGCCCGATGAACCCCCGCATCGACCGGCGCATGGCCAGCACCGCCGCCTCGCTCGAGATCGCCGCGCTCGCCCCCTTGCTGTCCGACAGCTGCTTCCCCGCCCGGATCGCCCGCCACGGGATCGAGTGCGCCACCACCATCCCGATGGCCGACTCGATCTGCTCCGCCGTCGCCCCCATCAGCGCGCCGTACACCGCGGCGCTCGCGATCGCCCCGTGCACCACATGGTCGATCTTGTAGGTCTTCAGCGAGAAGACGCTCGACAGCCGCCCGCGGATCTCATCCAGCAGCACCATGCCCCGCAGCGCCGACTCGCCCCCCAGCCCGCGCTGCTGGCACGCCGCGACCACGACGCCGTAGAAGTCGTTGTGCCCGAACTCGCCAGCCGTGTGCCCCAGGTCGGGCCAGTAGCCGAAGTTCGTCCCGTTGCTGTCCCACTCCCGCACCGCGGCGTTGTTCGCCACCACCGCCTTCTCCGGCTGCACCCGCACCGCCGATCCGAACACGCACGCGCCCGAATCCGCCCGCGCCACCGGGTACTCCAGCGCCTCCGCCCGCAGCACGGTCGGGGCGTTCGTCCGCAGCGCCAGCGCCGACAGGCCGCAGATCACCGCGTCGGTGTGGAACAGCTCCGTCCGCTCCAGCACCGAGCCATCCGGCCCGGCGCCGACCCGCCCCGCCATGAAGTCCAGCGCGAAGCGCCCGATCCCCAGCGCCTGGTTCGTGTCCCGCGAAAGAGTCACCGTCCCGCCCGTCGTCGCGCTGCTCATGCGTGCCCTTCCTCAAGCAGGTCCAGGCCAATGGCCGTCCCGACCCGGCTGGGCGGGTTTGTAACCCGCCTCCGCTACCACTCCCCGCCGCCCCGCGCGGCTCACTCCGCCGCCGAGCGTAGAATCGGGCCTGCCAAGGTACCCCATCAGACGACCGGAGGAGCCCCCCGTGACCCAGCAGCCCGTCATCCTCGCCGCCCGGCGCACCCCCATCGGCCGCTTCTTCGGCGGGGCCGCCAAGGTGCCCGCGCCGGCGTTGGGCTCCTACGCCATCCAGGCCGCCCTCTCTGACGCCGGAGGAACCGATCGCCTCAAGACCCACATCGACGAGTGCATCATGGGATGCGTCCTCCAGGCCGGGCTCGGCCAGAACCCCGCGCGCCAGGCCGGACTGAAGGCCGGGCTCACACACACCCTCAGCGCCCAAACCATCAACAAAGTCTGCGGCAGCGGCCTCCAGGCGGTCATGCTCGCCGCCCAGGCCATCCGCGCCGGCGACGCCCACCTCGTCCTCGCCGGCGGGTTCGAGAACATGACCGCCGCCCCGCACCTCGCCAAACTCCGCGAGGGCGTCAAGTTCGGCCCCGCCTCCTTCGATGACCACATGCAGTTCGACGGGCTCCGCTGCGCCTTCGAGTGCTGGGGCATGACCAACGCCGCCGACTACACCGCCAAGGAGCACAACATCTCCCGCGAGGACCAGGACCGCTTCAGCGCCCAGTCCCACCGCCGCGCCGCGGAGGCGACCAAGAACGGCTGGTTCAAAGCCGAGCTCGTCGCCCTCACCGCCGAGCAGTGCCTCGACAAGAAGTCCCCCGGCCTCGCCGCCGACGAGGGCATCCGCCCCGAGTCCACCCCTGAATCCCTCGCCAAGCTCCGCCCCGTCCCCGGCCACGACACCATCACCGCCGCCAACGCCAGCCAGATTTCGGACGGCGCCGCTGCCCTTCTTGTCGCCTCCTCGACCAAGGCCGAGCAGCTGGGCCTCAAGCCCCTCGCCCGCATCGTGGGCTCCACCACCAGCGGCGTGAACCCCAAGGACATCTTCACCGCCCCCGCCCTCGCCATCCCCGCTCTTCTCAAGAAGGCCAACCTGAGCGTGAAGGACATCGACCTGTTCGAACTGAACGAGGCCTTCGCCGCTCAGGTGCTGCACAACATCCGGGCTGTCGGCATCCCCGAAGACCGCCTCAACATCTGCGGCGGGGGCATCGCCCTCGGCCACCCCATCGGCGCTTCGGGAGCGCGGGTGCTCACCACGCTCGTGCACCAGATGATCCGCACCGGCGCCAAGCGCGGCATCGCCGCCCTCTGCCTCGGCGGCGGCAACTCGGTGGCCATGCTCATCGAACGCTGAATCAGGTGCGACTGGGCACCGGCCCCTTCGCTATATGCCTGGTGGCACAGGCGTCCCGTCTGTGTCCTAAAGTTCTTCCTCTTCTTCTCCTTCTCCTCATAACCTCGCGCCGCGTCGAGTCCCCACCGCGCAATCCGGTGGCGTCACAAGATCACCCCGCCCACCCGGGGAAACCCGCACGGGCAACCCCCAGAACCCGCGGGGAGCGCAACTCGGCGCTGATCGCCCATCGCCCGGTGGGACGATGTCGTTCATGGTTTCGATCACTCGGGGAACAATGGCCATGGACGCTGACAAAGCCCGCGCGCTCAAGGAAGGTTACGACCTCGTCAAACCCCGCGTTCGCGCATTCGTCACGCTCTTCTACGGCCGTCTCTTCGCCGCCAAACCCGAACTCCGCGTGATGTTCCCCGCTTCGCTGAGCTTCCAGAAGGAGCATGTCGCGCGTGCGCTGGCCATGATCGCCACGCACGCGGACACTCTCCACGAAATCGGTCCGCACCTCCGCGAGATCGGCGACCGCCACTCGTGCTACGGCGTGAACAGCGAGGATGTCACCCTGTTCCGTCGGGTGCTGCTGGACACCTTCTTCCTGTTCCTCCCCGCTCACTGGACCACCGACATGGCCGAAGCGTGGGAGGAGGCCCTCGAGTTCGTCGAGTCCCAGATGATCGACGCCATGCCCAGGGGCGCCGACCGAGCCGCCCGCTGGGCCGCCTGATCGCCGCGCCCCGGCGCGGCGCCAGTCGACGGCCACTCCCTCACTTCGGCGCCACAAACCCCTCCGGCGCCTTCCACGCGATCGTCATCCACGCGAAGGTCGACGCCGCCGCCTCCTCCATCGTCGGAGCGAACCCCAGCGCCACGAACATCTCGCGCGACGCCTTGTGGTCCTCCTGATCGAACGCCAGCACCACGAACCCCGCGTCCCGCAGCAGCCGCTCATCGAACGGGCACCGACCGTCCGCCCACGGCTTGTAGGGCTCGTCCCCCTTCGCGAACGGCGGGCAGATGTTGTAGATCACAAACAGCCCGCCCGGCTTCAGCGCCGCGTACACCGCCTTCACATACTCCGCGTCGCTCATGTTCAGATGGACCAGCTGCTTCGGGTCCACCGGCTGCCACGGGTGGACATACCCACGCTTCAGCGTGTTCTTCGACGCGATGATGTCGAAGCCCGTCCCCACCTTCTCCTTCGCCTCCGGCTCCGAAGGCCAGTTCCCCTTCACCAGCGTCACCGTCCCCGCCGGCTTCCCGTCCAGCCCGTTCACCACGCCCTGATCCGATGGCTTCCGGTACAGCGCCGGCTGCAGCGTGTCCACATCCACCCCGACCGCCTCCGCCCCCCGCGCCGCCATCATCCGAAGGTGACCGATGTTCCCGTACCCGATATCCAGAACCCGCTTCCCCCTCAGCTCCGTCATCTGCGGCTGCGCCCCGCACGACCCCGCCAGGTCCAGCAGCCGCGAGAACGCTAAGGGCGAGCCGTAGGTGGTCCCGAGATAGAAGTCCGTGCCCGCGTCGATCTCCCGCAGACCCTTGCGCATCTCCTCCGGCAGCGCCGCCGCCTGCTCGGGCGTGTACCACACCCGGTTCGGACGATCCAGGAAAACCTTGCGCACCGCCACATCCGACACCGTCGGCGCCGCCATCAGGAAATCCGTCACCAGGGCCGACTCGAACAGCTCGCCGACCTTGATCGCCTCCTCGCGCAGCTTCGCCGATCCGGTCAGCGCCGTTGGCTCCGACTTCTCCGCCTCCTGCGCCGCCGCCGCGCCTACGAGCGCCGCCGCCGCGCACAGCGCCGCGCCCGCAAACCCCAGCCGCTCTCGCTTGTTCATGCCGACTCCTGTTCTTCGCCCTTCAACTCCTGCTTCCTTGCGGCGGCACTGGCGGCCCGCCCGTGTCCTCACCCCTCCCCCTCCATTGAGAGGGGCCGGGGGGGCCGGGGGGAGGGACACCCCAAGCGCCCCTCTTCGCGCCCCTCCGCGCTCTCCGCGCCTCCGCGGTGAACTCTTCCCCTCCTCCCCTCCCCTTCAACCGCCGCTGCGCCCTCCCGCTGCGGTATCCTCCGCCCCAGGAGCACCATCATGCCCGAACTCTCCACCATCGCCATCATCGGCGCCGGCCAGATGGGCGGCGGGATCGCCCAGGCCGCCGCCACCAGCGCCCTGCGCGCCATCGTCCACGACCCCTTCCCCGGCGCCCTCGACAAGTGCAAGGCGCTCCACGCCAAGCTCCTCGCCCGCGCGGTCGAGAAGGGCAAGATGTCGCAGCCCGACGCCGACGCCGCTCGCGCCCGCATCTCGTACACCCCGAACCTCGACGACCTCCGCCCCGCCCAGTGGGTCATCGAGGCCGTCGTCGAGGACGCCAAGGTCAAGAAGGACCTCTTCGCCCGACTCGCCGCCCTCTTCCCCGACCCCGCGGTCGTCCTCGCCACCAACACCAGCAGCATCTCGATCACCGAGATCGCCACCGCCGCCGGCCCCGCGCCCAGCCAGGCCCGCGTCGTCGGCATGCACTTCTTCAACCCCGTCCCGGTCATGCAGCTCGTCGAGGTCATCCCCGGGCTGGCCACCAGCCCCGAGGTCACCGAGCGCACCGTCGCCCTGGCCGCCCGCCTGGGAAAGACTCCCCTCAAGGCGAACGACCGCGCCGGCTTTGTCTCCAACCGCGTCCTGATGCCCATGATCAACGAGGCCTTCTACGCCTGGATGGAGGGCGTCGCCGACCCCGACGCCATCGACGGCATCATGAAACTCGGCTGCAACTTCCCGATGGGCCCGCTGCGCCTGGCCGACTTCATCGGGCTGGACACCTGCGCGCACATCATGAATGTCCTCGCCGACGGGCTGAACAGCGAGCGCTACCGCCCCTGCCCGCTGCTGAAGCAGCTCGTGACGGCTGGCCGCCTGGGCGACAAGAGCGGCAGGGGGGTGTTCGAGTATCCGGGGAGGTAGCACCGAATCGCCAACTGACCGCGTCTCCCGTCCCCCTCCACTCCCCCGGTGGCACGGGCGGCCCGC
>DOJA01000050.1:0-376 GCA_003511945.1 Phycisphaerales bacterium
GGACAGGGGACGAGAAGAGGGGAGAGGGGACGCGGGACAGGGACGAGGGGCGAAGGGGGCCGGAGGAACGCGGGTTACACTGGGCGGGTTGGAGGAGCCCTTGACGACAACGCTCCGCGCGACGCTTGTGCTGATGATCGGCGCCCTCGTCGTGTCGTGCGGGCCGTCCGGACCCCAGTCGGTTGATGCGCACCGGGGGGTGTACGCAGGGGGTGCGGTGGCGGCGGACCATGCCGCGGCGTCCCTGGCGGGGCTGGAGATTCTCAAGGCGGGCGGGAACGCGGTGGACGCGGCGGTGGCGACGAGCTTCGCGCTCTCGGTTGTGCGCCCGCAGTCGTGCGGGATCGGGGGCGGCGGGTTCATGGTGATCTTCTTG
>DOJA01000050.1:496-6779 GCA_003511945.1 Phycisphaerales bacterium
CGCCGGGGGGCTCGCCGGGGGGCGCTCCGGGGGGCGCTCCGGGGGGCGCTCCGGGGGGCGCTGCCGTGGAGGTGGCCATCGATTACCGCGAGCGCGCGCCGGCGGGCGTGGCGCCGGAACACTTCGAGTCGCTCCCGGCGCACGCCAGCCGGTTCAGCGGGCACGCGGTCGCGGTGCCGGGCACGGTGGCGGGGCTCCTGCACGCGCTGGAGCGCTACGGCACGCTGGGCCGGGAGAAGGTGATGGCCCCGGCGATCCGGCTGGCGCGGGACGGCTGGGACGCGGATGCGCACTTCCGGGACGCGGCAGCGGAGCTGGCCACGACGCTCGACGAGCGCCCCGACCTCCCCGCGGAGAGCACGGCGTTCCTTCGCCGGACCTACTTCGAGAGCGACGGACGCACCCCCCGGGCACGGATCACGAACCCCGAGCAGGCGTCGGCGCTGGAGTTGATCGCCAAGCAGGGGGTCGGCGCGTTCACGCGCGGCGCGATCGGCGCCGCCATCGTGCGCACGACGGCTTCCGCGGGCGGGGTGCTGACCGGCGATGACCTCGCGTCGTTCGCGCCCAAGGAAGTAGCGCCGCTGGAGGGGTCGTTCCGCGGGCGACGACTGCTGACGATGCCGCTGCCTTCGTCGGGGGGCGTCACGCTGCTGCAGGTCCTGGCGCTCGTTGACCTGATGGGCGAGCGGCCGGCGTCGATGTCGCCCGTGTCCGCGGAGTGGTTCTTCGCGCTGGCGGAGTGTTTCAAGCACGCCTTCGCCGATCGGGCGGCGTTCCTGGCCGACCCGGAGTTCGCGCCCGATCCGACCTGGCGACTGCTGGCGCCCGCGCGCCTGGCGCGGAAGGGCGAGACGCTGAACACCCTGCGCACGCGCCCGGCGGACTTCTACGCCGGGCCGCTCACCGGCGCGCCGGGCGACGCGGGCACGAGCCATGTGAGCGTGGTGGACCGCTCCGGGAACGCCGCCGCATGCACGGAGACGGTCAACCTGTCGTTCGGGTCGCGCATCGCGGTGGCGGAGTTCGGCTTCGTTCTCAACAACGAGATGGACGATTTCCTGACCCGTCGGGGCGAGCCCAACGCGTTCGGGCTCACGCAGGCGGAGGCGAACCTGCCCGCGCCGGGCAAGCGCCCGCTGTCGAGCATGACGCCCACCATCGTGCTGGACAAGGGCGGGCGCGTGGAGGGCGTCGTGGGCGGTTCGGGCGGGCCTCGGATCATTACGGCGGTGGCGCAGGTGCTGCTGAACTGGCTGGTGTTCGGGATGGGCGCCCGCGAGGCGGTGGCTTCCCCTCGGATCCATCATCAGTGGATGCCCGAGACGCTGCAGATGGAGGACCTGGGCGGGGACCGGAGCGCGGGCGTGCGCTTCGCGCTGGAGGGGCGCGGGCACCGGGTCGTGCCCTTCGTCGATGAGGGCGTGGTGCAGTTCGTCGTGCGGACGGGCCAGGGGTGGGAGGCGGCCAGCGATCCGCGCAAGGGCGGGCTGCCCGCGGGAGAGTAGGTTCACAGCCGGGCGCTGCGCCCGGAAGGAGACGCGATGTTCAAGCGAGCGGCGATGGCGGTGGCGGCGTTGGTGGGGCTGGTGTGCGCCGTCGGCGCCGCGGCGGCGGGCACGCCCGCGGAGGAGGGCGCGCGCCTGAACATCTTCCTCGAGGCCTGCTTCCAGGAAGCGCTCGACAAGAGCCCGGAGGAGAAGGCGCGCCTGGGGCTGAAGGAGGACGCCGACGAGTGGGACGACATCTCGGACAGCGCCGCCGCGGAGATGCAGCTCATGCGGATCCGCCATCTGAACGCGCTCAAGGCCCGGTTCGACCCGGCGCGCCTCCAGGGGCAGGACCGGATGTCCTACCGCCTGTTCGAGTACGCCACGGAGCGGGACATCGACGCGTTCCGCTGGCGGTACCACACCTACCCCGTCAACCAGATGTACGGCGTTCACAACAATGTGCCGGCGTTTCTCATCAACCACCACGAGGTCGCCACCGTCGGGGACGCCGAGAACTACATCAAGCGCCTGGAGGGCGTGCCCGCGCTGTTCGAGGCGCTGAAGGAGAACCTGCGGACGCGCCAGTCGATGGGCATCATGCCGCCGCGGTTCGTGTTCGAGCACGCGATCAACGCCTGCGAGCGGATCGTGTCCGGCGCGCCGTTCGATGCGAGCGGGCGTGACTCGACCATCCTGGAGGACTTCCGGACGAAGGTCGGCGCGCTGGGGGAGGCCGACCGGGCCGGGCTGATCGCCCGTGCCGAGGGCGCGCTGAAGGAGCGGGTGCGCCCGGCCTACGAGGGGCTCATCGCGCTCCTGCGGGAGCAGCAGGCGCAGGCCACCGACGACGCGGGGGCGTGGAAGCTGCCCGACGGGAGGGCCTTCTACGCGAGCGCTGTGCAGCGCACCACCACGACGGACCTGACCCCCGAGCAGGTCCACGAGATGGGGCTTCGCGAGGTCGCCCGCATCCACGCGGAGATGACGGAGATCATGAAGAAGACCGGCTTCTCCGGCTCGCTGGCCGACTTCTTCGAGCACACGCGCAGCGACCCGAAGTTCTTCTACCCCAACAACTCACGCGGGCGGGGCGAGTACCTGGAGGAGGCGATGCGCCTGACCGACGAGATGCGCTCGCGCCTGGACCAGTTCTTCATCACCAAGCCCAAGGCGGACATGGTGGTCCGCCCGGTCGAGCCCTTCCGCGAGAAGTCCGCGGGCAAGGCCTTCTACAACGCGGGCTCGCCCGACGGCTCGCGCCCGGGGGTTTACTATGTGAACCTCTACAACACGATGGACATGCCCCGCTACCAGATGGAGGCGCTCGCCTTCCACGAGGGCATCCCCGGGCACCACATGCAGATCTCCATCGCGCAGGAGCTGGAGGCGCTGCCCCGCTTCCGGCGGTTCGACGGCTACACCGCGTACAGCGAGGGCTGGGCGCTCTACACCGAGGTCCTGGCGAAGGAGATGGGCTTCTACACCGACCCGTACTCAGACTTCGGGCGCCTGGCGATGGAGCTGTGGCGGGCCTGCCGCCTGGTGGTGGACACCGGGCTGCACGACAAGCAGTGGACGCGGGAGCAGGCGATCGACTACTTGATGAAGAACACCCCCAACCCCAAGGGCGACTGCACGCGGGCGATCGAGCGGTACATCGTGCTGCCCGGGCAGGCGACGGCGTACACGGTGGGTCGGAACACGATCATGGCTTTGCGCGACCGGGCGAAGCGGGCGCTGGGGCCGAAGTTCGACATCCGGCGCTTCCACGAGGTGGTGCTGACCAGCGGCGCCGTCCCGCTGGATGTGCTGGAGGAGATGGTGGAGGAGATGATCCGCTCAGGGAGCTGACGCCGGCGCGGCCTTGGGCAATCGCGTGGTGCTTGATCCACTCCGGCGTTCGACAGCGATCACCGCGCCCGTCTCGTCGCGAACGAAGGCGAGTTCGCAGTGCATCCCTTGATGCCAGAAGCGGTCCTCCCCGATCGGCAGGACGACGGAGTCGGCGTACCACAGCTCGCCGCCCAGGATGCGGACCTCATTCGTCGCTCCCGGTCTGGATTCATAGGCCCCGACATACTCATTGAGCGCCTCCAGAGGCGGGGTCGGGACCGTGTCGGGGTGCACGACAGGCGTGGGCTGCTCCCCGCGGCAGATCGCGGCGAGGGCATCACGCATCGCCGTGGAGCACTCGCCCCACGAGTTCCCCGCCCAGATACAGGTCAGGTCGTCCTCGGGGTGAACATCGAGAAAGGCGAACCAGCCGTTGGATGCGCCCGTCCACCCGACGCGTCCCTCACGAGCCAGCTGGTCGAAGCGAACCTCCAACGCCCCAGTCCGAAGCGCCTGGACGAACTTCAACAGGTCCGCTGGGGTGGATACGACCGAGCCGGCCCCGGACAGATACGACAGATCCTTCTTCGGCGCCGGCCACAGCTCGCCCCGCCCGGGCACATAGCTCTGGGCCATGCCGGGGACTTCGCGCCCGGGCGAGGGCTCAAGGGAGTCGTTCATGCCGGCGGGCTCGAAGATGAACTCGCGCAGCAGTTCGGCGTAAGACCTCCCGGAGGCGAGCTCGAGGCAGCGGACGAGCACGGTGTACCCGGCGCTGCTGTACGAAGAAGCGGTGCCGGGTTCGAACAGGAGGGAGTGGCCCGCGGCCCGATCGACGACATCCTGCGAGGAGAGCGGGAGGGCTTCGTCCCCGCTTGAAGTCACACGATGGCGGATCCCGGCGCGGTGCCGAGCGAGGTGGGCGAGCGTGATCTCGTTGCCGCGAGGGAAGTCGGGCAGCCACTTCGATACCGGGTCATCCGGGCTGATGACCCCGGCTCCGATCAGCCGCGCCATGACGATGCTGGTCATGATCTTGGTGATCGAGGCGATGCCCATCCGTGTGCCGGTGGTGTTGGGCACGCCGAGACCGAGGTGCGCCATGGCGTACGCGCGGTGCAGGATGATCTCGTCGCCGCGAGCGATCAGCAGCACGCCCGAGAGCCGGTTGGCGCTGTCAAAGTGGGACTGGAATTCATCGATCCGACGAGCGATCTCGTCGCCCGAGGCAGCGGGGGGCGGGCTCACTTGTTCTGACTGCCCGGCCGCGCCGGTCACGAGACCGCCGAAGAGTAGAAACGCCAAGCCGAGCGAAGCGAAGAGGTGTTTCATGGCATAAAACTACAAATATAGTAGAACCGCGTTGCAAAGACTCCGTCCCCTCGGTTGAAATCGCATTGACCATGGAACAGGAGTTGCGCGCCGCCCGGCCGTCACCCCGCCGCGCCGACCAGGTCGGCGTTGGTGGCATAGCGGTTCATGGCCGCCAGCAACTGCTCGATCTGCTGGGGCGGGGGCATGGCCAGCAGCCGCCGGCGGAGGGCGGTGACGGTCTTGAGCTCCTGGTCGCTCATCAGCAGGTGCTCTTTGCGCGTGCCGCTGGCGGCGAGGTTGATCGCGGGGAACAGTCGGCGCTCGCTGATCTTGCGGTCGAGGATCAGCTCCATGTTCCCCGTGCCCTTGAACTCCTCGAAGATGACCTGGTCCGCCGCCGAGCCGGTGTCGACGAGGCAGGAGGCGATGACGGTGAGCGACCCGCCGCCCTCGGTGTTGCGGGCGGCGCCGAAGATCTGCTTGGGCACCGCCAGCGCTCGGCTGTCGAGCCCGCCGGTCATGGTGCGCCCGCTGTTCGCGTGGCGCCGGCTCTGGTTGAACGCGCGCCCGAGGCGGGTGAGCGAGTCCAGCAGCACCACGACATGCTTGCCCGCCTCGACCATGCGCTTGCAGCGTTCAAGGACCATCAGCGAGACGGCGATGTGTCGCTCGGGGTCCTGGTCGTTGCTGGAGGCGAAGACCTTGGCCGGCACGCCGCGCCGGAACTCGGTGACTTCCTCGGGACGCTCGTCGACCAGCAGGGCGAAGAGCTCGACCTCCGGGTGGTTCATGTGCAGCCCGGTGGCGATGTCCTTGAGGATGGTGGTCTTGCCCGCCTTGGGCGGGGAAACGATCAGTCCGCGCTGGCCGCGTCCGATGGGGCAGAAGAGGTCGATGAGGCGGCAGGACACGGGGCAGCCCCGGTGTTCGAGCGACAGACGCGGGCGCGGGTCGACGGAGACGAGCTGGTCGAAGGGCATCCGCTCGGCGAAGGCCTTGGGGGCGAGTCCTTCGATGGCGAGGACCTGTTCGACGACGGGACGGGCGGGGCCTCGCCCCCCGCCGTGGCGGCGGTTGGGGCGCCGATCGACGACCTCGACGGTGACCTCGGCGCCGTGGCGCAGGGGGTAGCGGTCCCCCAGGTTGAGGGGAACGAAGGGGTCGCTGGCGCTCTCGACGAGGGTGTCGGACAACTGCCGAACCCGACCGTCGATGCGCTGCGGCCAATCGAGAATGCCGGTCAGCGTCGTCATGAAGTCGCGTTGACGCGTGCTCGCCCGGGATCGGCGCGGCTCTCTCTTGACGCCGCGTGCCCGGAAGTGCCCCGTGGGACGAGTACTCTGACAGTAGACCAATGGCGGGCGCGAAAGTCAAGCAAACTCCGGGCCGGAGTGCGCGCGCCCGGTGGGATCGTCGGCACAGCCGGACCCCCAACTTGAGCCGCTCCCCCGGCGCCCCCCTCAGTGCTCCTCACAGAATGACCTCCTTCTCCTCGGTGGGACGGGCGGCCCGCCCATCACTCCCGACCCTCTTGGAGTCATTCTGTGAGCGGTTCTAAGAGCGTCTCACAGAATGACCTACCCTATCTGGTGGGACAGGCGTCCCGCCTGTCGCTCCTACCCCTCTCTGTGTCATTCTGTGAG